>JAUYBJ010000135.1 GCA_030693155.1 Methylococcales bacterium | reverse complement strand
TCTACCTCCTTACTCACCTGATCTGAATCCTATTGAACATAAATGGGCGCAGTCTAAGGCTCTCCGAAGACAAAAGGCTTGTTCCATTGATGATTTGTTTGTCCAAGCTTTTTAAATCATTTTATTGTGCTTTAGCCATATGCCAGAACACGCTTGCCATTGTATGCCAAAGGTATTTCCTTACCGTTGACCTTAGTCATTGTTGGCCCTTTCATGATTTTAGTGAGTGTTGGCTTTAATGAATGGGGACATACTTTCTGGTTTAGAGAAGAATTTTTTGCCGCGCCGATATATTGGGTCTTTGTGATTGGTGTTTGGTTTGCATTGGGTGTGGGCGGGATATTATTACAAGGCGTAACACGGTTGATTGAATTACTGGATCAATTGGAAGATGCACCCTAATATTGCCGTGCTGAGCATGAAACGTATAAGCATTCATTATGCGTGGGTGGTATTGGCTGTTACCTTCGCCTGTTTATTTGTTGCTGCCGCACTGCGCTCTGTTTTAGGTATTATCATGCTGTCATTGGAGCATGAATTTCACTGGAGCAGAGAAACCATCAGCGGCGCGGTGTCCATCAACCTATTATTGTTTGGACTTGCAGAGCCTTTTTTAGGCAGATTAATGGATGTGTACGGCACGAAAGCCATCACCTTGATAATGATTTTTCTGGTCACTTTGGGCGCAGGTGGCAGTATTTTCATGCAGCAGTCTTGGCAACTGTATTTGTTTTGGGGCGTTATCGTTGGCGCGGGTTCGGGTGGAACGTCAATGATTATGGGGTCTGCCGTGGTTAATCGCGGGTTTACATAATGGCGCGGGCTGGCATTAGGGCTATTAGGCGCGGCGTTTTCATCGGGGCAATTGATTTTCACGCCTATCATTATGAGCCTGAATATTCATTTTGGTTGGCGTGATGCTACCTTGTTTATTGTTTTGCTATTGGGCTTAATCGTGTTACCGCTGACCATCAAGTTTATGGTTGATAGCCCCAATTTAAAGGGCATACAACCTTATGGTGGCAATGGCGGTGTGGCAACTGTAATGCCACCAGATACGCATCCAATGCGTATTGCAATGGCTAATCCGCAATTTTGGCTACTGGCATTCAGTTTTGCTATTTGCGGCTTTACCACATCAGGATTGTTTCAAACCCATTTAATTTCGCACGGCATAGAACATGGCTTTCCAGAAATGACGATGGCGGTTTCCCTAGGCTTAATGGGCGCGACCGACATGATAGGCACAATTTTCTCTGGCTGGCTCTGTGACCGTTTTGGCAAACGCTGGCCACTGGCAATTTATTATTCACTTCGGGGCATCTCATTAATGCTATTGCCGTATGTTGAATCGACCGAGCAGTTAATAGCATTTTCAGTGGTTTATGGACTGAACTGGTTATCTACCGTTCCCGCTACCGCCGCACTCACAGCAGATTTATTTGGTAAACAAAATGTAGGCGTGGTGTTCGGCTGGATTTGCTTCGCCCATCAAATCGGCGCGGCGTTAGCGTCTTATGGTGCGGGTTATTTACACAGTTTAACGGGGAATTACACCTTAGCTTTTATGACATCGGGGCTGTTTGCCTTAGTTGCGACGGGGCTTGTCGTGAACCTACGCGACTAATTCAACAAAAATTTTATGAAGTTAAACACAATAATAATTGTGTTAAAACCAAAGTTCATTGCTAGGAGAAAAATAACAACAGACCAAGCGATGAGTGTTGATAACCAACTCGGCATTATGAAAGAACCTCAAATAGATAATCTGGCTTACAACAACGGCGTAATGACCTGCACCAGCGGTTCAGTAGAAAATTCTCCCGCCTGTTGATGAATGATTTTGCCTTGGGTATCAACCACCACCGTATACGGTAACGCGCCGATACGATTACCCAACTGACGTGCCATGATCATTGCTGCATCACCGCCCATTAATATCGGATAATTGATGTTGATGGTTTTCAGGTAATCAATAACCGCTGTTTTATCATCCACCGCAATGCCGATAAACTGTACATTTTTCGCGGCGTATTTTTCTTGTAAGGCGATAAATTCAGGCATTTCTTTACGACACGGCGCACACCATGTTGCCCAGAAATTGATGATGCGGATTTTGCCCTGCCATTCGCTGCTGTTGTGCGGCTTGTCGGTGGTATCGGGCAAGCTGAATTCAGTGAACGGCAGCGGTGGTTGTGCAGGTGACATGACAAACCGCGCGGTGAGTCCCACGCCTAAGGCGAGAACGGCAACAATAATAATCAGTTCGGAAGGTTTCATTATTGCACTCGTTGTAAGGATTTAAGAAACGTGTCGGCATCCTGATAGCCGATGACGCGGTTTTCGGGGTGTTCGTGTTGGTCTTTATCAAAAAATAAAATCGCGGGCGGGCCGATTAACTGGAATTTCTCCAGCAGGGCTTTATCGGCAGCGGAATTTGCAGTGACATCAGCTTGTAACAGCACAAAATTGCCGAGAGCCTGTTTTACTTTGGCATCGGTAAAGGTGTACGCCTCCATTTCTTTACACGACACGCACCAATCGGCATAAAAATCCAGCATCACGCTTTTACCTTCCGCGCTGGCTTGCGTTACTTTGGCTGCTAATTCTTCAACCGAGTGTATGCGTTGAAACACTAAACCTTGTTCAGCGGCTTGTGCGTTACCGCCGACCGCAAAACCGTGTAATGGTTTTAACAGATTGCTGTTGCCCATGCTCAAACCAATCAGCAACAACACGCCATAAACCAGCATCATCACGCCCACGCCTTTCCATAATTTACGCCAGCCTGAGGCGTGTTCGGGTAATGGGTCTATAGCACTTAAATAAATCGAGGGTAACACTAACAGCATTGCCCATAACAGCATCGTCACCGTTGGCGGTATGACTCGGCTGAGCATCCACACGGCAACGGCGAGCATCACTACACCGAACACCGCTTTGGTGACATTCATCCAATTACCCGCTTTGGGCAATAATTTACCCGCCGATGCGCCCAGCAGTAACAACGGCATTCCCATACCTAGCCCCAAGGCAAATAATGCACTGCCACCTAATACGGCATCCCCTGTCTGCCCGATAAAAATTAACGCACCTGCTAACGGCGCGGCAACGCACGGCCCGACGATGAGCGAAGATAACGCGCCCATAATAGCCGCGCCCCATAATGAGCCGTCCTGATGTCGGACGCTGGAATTATGCAGTTTGGTTTGAATGGAGGCGGGCAGTTGCAGATTATAAAAGCCGAACATGGATAACGATAACAGCACGAACACCGCGCTGAATAAGCCCACTATCCACGGCTGTTGAAACAGCGTTTGCAAGTTTTCACCAAACAGTGCGGCGAGTATGCCGAATAAAGTGTAGGTGAGCGCGGAAGCCACCACATAACTCAGCGACAGCAAAAACGCGCGGCGTGTGGTGATGTGATTGCCATGTCCGACAATAATGCCCGATAAAATCGGAATCATCGGGAAAATACACGGAGTCAGTGACAGCAATAAACCGAAGCCGAAAAAGCTCAACAAGGTCATGGCAAAACTATCGTGTTTTAAGGAATCGACAATTTGATCTTGTTCCGATAACACAGGTGCGGCTGTAGCGGTGGCGGTGCTGGCATTAGCCGCTGGCAAAGCTAATTCAACCGTTTGCGTCATCGGCGGATAACACACGCCGCGTTCAGCGCAACCTTGAAAACTGGCTTTCAGGGTAATGGTTCGCGCTTCTGTTGTGGTGCGGATTAACGGCACAGCAAACTTTACTTCATCATAAAAAATCTCTACTTTGCCAAAGGCTTCCTCTTCTTTGGGGATGCCGTTGGGGATGGTGAAATTCCCCAGTTGAGTGTCTGGCGCGTTGACCAGTTCCAGATGAATTTTGTCGCGGTACAGATAATAACCTTTAGCAATCTGCCAACTGACCGCGACCGTATTGTCATTATTCACATTGGCAAAAAATTGAAATGCCTGTTCGGGTGGCAATAAATTATCTTTCTTTTTAGAGCCTTGCAACAATGCCGCCAGTGGATTGGCTTGCGCAACAGGCGCGGCGGCAATAGCAGGTAATGCCACCTCCACGCTGGTTTTTTGCGGCGGATAACAGATGCCTTTTTCCGCACAACCTTGATAACGTAACAGCAAGGTCACGCTGGTTGCACCATCGGCTGTTATCGGTTGTATGACTTTCAGCGTGTTATGGTAGATTTCCATATTGCCGAAATAATCATCATGCTTGATTTCACCTTTGGGAAATACAGCGTCACCCAAGGAAACCTGTGGCGTTTTGGACTCAATGCGGGTTTTATCACGGTATAAATAATAACCGTCCATAATCTGCCAAGTGACTTCTATTTGTTCAGCATTGAGTGCGGTTGCCGAGACTTTAAACACTTGGTCGGGCGGTAAGGTTTCAGCGGCAAACGCGCTTTGCAAGCACAATAGCAGGAGTAAGAAAAAGCTGTTGATTAATGGCATGAAGCTATCCAGTTCAGGTAATCGGGCAAACCGCGTTCGATTGCAATGGCAATAATTTCAGGCAGTTGATAAGGGTGGTGAGTTTTTATTAGGGTTTCCAGTAACGGATAGGCATCTTGTCGGGCTTTAATAAGCAATAAAACTTCGTCCGCCGCTTCAATTTGTTCCTGCCAACGATACACCGACGTGATATTCGACACGATGTTGACACAGGCGGCGAGCTTATTTTCAACTAATAAACGGGCAATTTTTTCTGCCGTGTCTTTATCAGGACAGGTGCAGAAGATAATTTGATACTCAGTGGACATTTTTATCGACGGTTAATGTTAAGCAAAGGATATTATCCTAGAATTTGACCTGAATTGTCTTTATATTGTCATAAAATGCAACAACCCTCTACACTGTTTCTTTATGAACGGGAGTTATGACCAATGAATAATGCAAGTGAAAAAATTGAAATGCTGAAAAATGCCTACGCCCAAGGTTTTGTCTCCAAGGAGGATTTTGAAAGTCGCTTGGCTGCTTTATCCACCGCCACCAAGGAAGTGGTCAATACCACCACAATGGATAAAGCGGGGCAGTTTGTTGAGCGGGTAATGGACTCCAATACGCTGAATGAAGCCGCTGGTGAAGCCAGAAAAATGGTGAAACGCGCGTTACAGACCGACATGGCGGCCGATGTGGCTACGGGTGCGGCAGGCGGTGCTATTATTGCCTCAGTCGTGCCTATTATCGGTACAGGTGCGGGAGCTGTGGTCGGCGCGGCGTTTGGTGCGTATAAACACCTGACTAAAAAATAATGCGTTACTGTAACGCCTTTGCTATTGAGAATATGAACATGAAAATTTTCCAAATCGTGTTGCTGGTGGTGCTGATTGTACCGTTTGCAGAAATTTATCTGCTGTTGGGTGTCGGTAGCATTATCGGCGCGTTTCCCACTATTGTACTGGTGGTATTTACTGCCGTGCTGGGGGCTTGGTTGTTACGACAACAAGGTTTTATGACTTTTCGTCGCTTTCAGGAAAGTCTGGCGCGTGGCGAAATACCCGCTTATGAAATGATTGAAGGGCCGTTAATTTTAGTCGGCGGGGCATTGTTATTAACCCCCGGTTTTATTACCGATATATTGGGCTTAGCGTGTTTAATTCCATCAACCCGCAAAAAAATTGCGCAATACATCATCGAACATCATCTGGTGGTAGCCGATGCGGCGGCAGGTTTTGGACAGAGTAAAGCGGCACAAAGTAATGTGCTGGAAGGCGAATTTCGTAAAGAAGATTAGCTAGGTCTCGTTCCCACGCGCTGTGTGGGAACGAGGTAGTGATATAAATATTTAGGCTTGTTGACTTTGGTCAATTGTTTCCATTGCATTTCTGCGAAACTCAAGGGGAGAATCTATACCTGAAATAGGTGTTTTTCCTCCACCCGTACCACTGACTAAAATAGTTCCATAGCCAAATATTCTTCCGAAAATACTTTGGTCAATATTAAAGCTCTCAACTTTACTGTGGTTCAGCTCAACCGTATTTCTACGAATTAAGCCAACTTTTGCAATTACTCGTTTAGATGTTACCGCTAATTCAGTAGAAATTTTAGCTATACACGCTTTAATAAACGAAATAATAGAAAGTAACACTAGAATTCCTCCAATAGCTCCAATTCCTGCATTTCCACTCTGTCTGCCTCCAGCAATCATTAAAAATCCTAATATGGCTAATGTAATGCTTGGTACAAAAATAAACCAATGAATACTGGCTTTGTAGATTACTTTCTCTCCTGACATCAAATTATTTTCGACGTAACTCATTTTTATCCTGCTTTCTAGGCTCTGTTGACATTTGGTAAAATCGCTAACTATATCAGTAAGTTATGATTTTGCTATATATCTATAACTGGTTGTTTCTGAATGACTATTCCCGAAATGTCAACAGAACCTAGTATTTGGAGGTAAATTAAATTAA
>JAUYBJ010000134.1 GCA_030693155.1 Methylococcales bacterium | reverse complement strand
TAACGAACCAGCATATTCAGTTCATCGACAATATCTTGTGTATAGGGCATAGCAAATCCTCATGATTTATTGTTTCAATCCACACCCAACCTCATCCGTCGAGTGATACTCGCCGACGAATAGAGGTCAGCGAATAAGCTGGCTAGTATAAAGCATTAGCCGCTTAACCATTGCTCAAAATGCACTTTAATTTGTTGTGCAATTAGCTCAGGGGCAATCTCAGAAGTATCCACGACTAAATCGTAATTGCCGAGATCCCTGAATTGAATATTATACAATTTACGAAACCGGTCATCTTCAATCGCTTGCCGTTGGGCATTATTTTCTAGGGTGGCTTGCAGGGAGGGATTGTGTTCATCACTGCGCGAGGCATTAAACACGCGCTCCGCGCCTATCAGCGGGTCAACCGATAAAAACACTTTAAACGCGGTGGGGATAAAGTGCCACGCTAAGCGGGAATCAATGATTAAGTTGTCGCTTGTTTTGCCTAAGTTAATGACGAAGTTATCAATTTCATCGTCAATACTGCGGTCGGTTTGTGATATTTTGTTGAGTTCCAAGGTAGTTACGCCGCGCTGTTGGGCGATAGAGCGTTGTATCGTGCCTGTGCCGATGATTTCGTAACCTGTCAGTTGTTGCAGTGCGGTGGCTACCGATGATTTACCGCCGCCAATATCGCCTGATAATGCAATGATATGTTTCATATTCATGATCTATATAAAATTTTGAAGTATAAAGCCAGTGGTACGGCGTTGGCAAAACAAACACGTTTAGTTAAGTCAGGCGTTGATTTCCAAATCTACTGTTTTTACGTTGAGACATGACCGCCAGTCCTTCAAGGATTGGCAGTCACTACGCACGAGACCAAAAAAACTTCATGTCCTGTATATTTTTCATGGGTATCAGTTAGCCTTTGCCAAATCTGACCCTTAACGTACAATTGCCCTCATCAAAATTGCCAATCAACGACATGAAAATTTATGGGAATACTTAGCCTACTACTCTGGACACCCGCTTTAGGTGTTTTGCTTTTAGCGTTTATACCCAAACAACAGACGCGCCTTATTCGCGCTATCAGTCTGCTGTTTACCGTATTGGCTTTTTTAGGCAGTTGCTGGGTGCTTAGCCTGTATGAACAAGCCGATGCCAGTTTACAATTCAGTGAATACTTTGCGATTAATCCCGATTTGGGCAGTGCTTACGCGCTGGGCGTTGATGGCTTATCCATGCCGATGCTGGTATTAGCCACCTTACTGACGGCAATTGCGTTGCTTGCCTCATTCAGTATTACCGACGGCATTAAGGGCTACCATATTTGTATCCTGCTACTCGAGTTCGGGATGCTGGGGGTATTTTTGGCGCAAGATTGGGCATTATTTTACATTTTCTGGGAAGTGACTTTAATCCCGCTGTTTTTCCTGATAGACCGCTGGGGCGGACAACGGCGGCATTCTGCCAGTCTTAATTTTGTGTTGTACACCATGGGCGGCTCGGTGTTTATGTTGATTAGCTTATTGGCGGTCAGTCAGTACGACCTGCAACAGGGCGGGTCATTAATGACTTCCATGAATCAAATCGCTCAAGATATGCCGCTGACGGAACAAATATTGGTGCTATTGGGCTTTTTAATCGGTTTTGGGGTAAAAATGCCGATTTTCCCGTTACATGGCTGGCTGCCTTTGGCGCACGTTGAAGCGCCCAGCCCTGTGAGTATTTTACTGTCAGGTATTTTGTTAAAAATGGGCGCGTATGGTTTGTTACGCGCGTTGGTGATGTTGCCCGAAGCAGCTCAGGTTTTACAACCGTTTTTACTCTTTTTAGCTCTGTTCGGCATGATTTATGGCGGCTTGTTAGCGTGGCGGCAAAGTGATTTAAAAGCCATGATAGCCTACTCCTCCATCAGCCACATGGGGCTGGTATTATTGGGTATTGCCAGTTTAACTGAGATGGGCATGGCAGGCGCAGTCATGCAAATGACTGCACACGGTTTGATTGCTGGGGCAATGTTTCTGCTAGTCGGGCTGTTATATGAACGCACCCACACGCGCAACATTCATGATTATCGCTCCTTAATTCAAGTGATGCCGCGCTTTGCGCTGTTTATGAGCTTCACGTTATTTGCGGCAATGGGACTGCCCAGCACCGTGGGGTTTGTTGCTGAACTGCAAATCCTGATTGGCGGTTTTCAACAATGGGGCTACTGGATGGTGTTTTTCAGTATCAGTTTATTAATCAGTGCCGCCTACGCAATCCGCACCATCGGTTTATTATTTACAGGGCATAGCAGTCCTGCCATGCAGAACATTGAAGATTTACGCGTACCCGAAATACTCGCGGCAAGTGTGCTGGTCATCAGCATTATCGGCTTCGGTTTACTGCCCGCACCACTGATTGATTTATCTGCCAGTACGCTCAAACACATCAACATTCTGCAAAGTAAACGGTTTTTATAGGACTTATCATGCAACACGCCGCTTTAACCTCCGACGATAACCGTGCAGTCATCCTGTCAGCACTGGCACACCTCAATCATGTATTACCTGCACAAGCACCGTTACAGAATTTCGTGCATCACAATACCCTGCACGGTTATCAGCATCTTGGTTTTGAACAGGCACTGGCTGATAACTATGCGGTAACGGGCATCAGCGGTTATTTACCCGAAGCACAATATCGCCAGTTTTATGCACAAGGGCGCATTAATAACGCGGATATTAACGCGGCGTTAGCCAAGATGGAGGGAGTGCCTCGCCCTACGATAACAATTGACGGTAAAGACATTAAACACCACGATATTTTATCCATCGCGCTGTTGGTGGATTTTTCCGCCATTAACGTCAGTCAATTTATCTGGCAAGTCGAAGAATTAAACGCCTTAAGCTCCGTACAAGCCGATGTTCCTGCGGCGATTGCCCACAACTACACGGCGCAAAATATCCGCGCCTTATGGGAAGCGATTTTAATTAAACTGAATTTACAACAGGCCGCCTATCACCCTGAAACCTTGCTGGATTTATCGCTGGAACAGACCGAAGACTGGTTAAGCGTCAGTCACTCTAATGCCTCTATTCATGCACAAACCCAACAACACGTCGCCCCTGAAATCGACAAACTGTTGGCACAAGTCGGTGACGAACTGAGTTTACGCGGTTTGGTGCTGGCGTTAAGCGGTAAAGACAGTCTGGATTTTGTCCGCCCTAAATTAATACGCATCTGCGCGTCGGTGCTCGATGAAGGGGTCGCCGCGTGGCATACACCTAATGCGGAAAAATTAGGATTGTATGCCGCGTGGCGTGCCAGCACCGATTATGACATCAGTCTATTTCTGCATGAACTACCCGATTGGCAACAGATTGTCTCCAGTCTGCCCGCAGATGCCATTGATACCATCATCCTGCATCTGACGGAAATGGAGATTCCCAAGGAAAAATGGGGCGGATATTTACAGCGCGTCGCCTTGGAACTGGTGGGCTGGTCGGGCATGATCAACTGGCGCGAACAACATCCCGATTATCAAACCGAACACAACACCCCGATTCATCTCGCCGATTATCTGGCGATTCGTTTGACGTTGGACAGGCTGTGGCTAAATCAAATCTGCCACGAAATATGGAAAGTGGAAGCCAACTTAACCAGCTTGCAACATTATTTCCGCAAAAATTTATCGGAATTTATGGTACGTCGCCATCTGTATCAAGGCGATTTACCCGAATACCTCAGCCACAAAGCCAAATCGCTTACTACGGAAGTCAATTCAGAACGCAGTCACCGTGAACAATGGCAGGTATTAGCCGATGCTATCTGGACGTGGCAGTTCAGCCCGATGGCAGACAGCAAAAACACCCATTCGGTGTTTAACAGCGGTTGGCGGTTGTTTCGCTTATGTCAGCATTTAGGCTTACAAGCCAATCATATTGAGCAGTTGCAAGCGACTGATTTACAGGCACTTTTAACGCAACTCGATGAATTTACCGCTACTGAACGCAGTAAAATCTGGTTGACCGCTTACGAGTACCACTATCGGCAGCAATTTTTTAACGCCCTCACCGCCAATCATCAGCGCGGACGCTGGGCAACACGCGCCACCCGCCCCGAAGCACAGCTTATTTTCTGTATGGATGAGCGCGAAGAAAGTTTCCGCCGTCATTTGGAAGAACATAATCCTGCGCTGGAAACGCTGGGCGCGGCGGGTTTTTTCGGTGTTGCGATGAATTATCAAGGCTTAGATGACAGCACCACCACCGCCTTATGCCCTGTGGTGGTCACGCCTACGCATCAGGTGCAGGAAATACCGCTTGCCGACATGGAAAGCACCTTGGAGCGTCACAATCGCGGTCGCAAACTCAACCAGCGCGTCACCCATTTATTATTGCAAAGTTCACGCAGCAACCCGCTGTTATCACATCCCGTGATAAACCTGTTTGCACCGATTACCCTGATTGGCTTACTAGCCAAAACGCTATTCCCTAGAGCACAGCAACGCTGGGTGCATCGTATCGCCGACAAAGTATCGCCACCCGTTGCTACGCAACTGGATTTTACTTTCGACGCTGAAGACACGCCCAAACAGCCCAATCTGGGATTTACCGACACCGAACAAGCCGACCGTGTGACCAATTTATTGCGCGTGATGGGATTAACCAATGTGTTCGCGCCTTTAGTGGTGCTGTTTGGACACGGTTCAACCAGCCTCAATAATCCGCACGAAGTAGCGCACAATTGCGGTGCGTGCAGTGGCGGACATGGCGGCCCGAATGCGCGGGTATTTGCCGCAATGGCGAATCGCTCAGAAGTGCGTACGCTACTGGCAGACAGAGGTATTCACATTCCTGCCGATACTTGGTTTATCGGTGCAGAACATGACACCTGTAGTGAAAACATCGACTGGTACGATTTAAGCGAATTACCGTCCGCCCTGCAACCCGTGTTTAATAAACTGCAAGGGGATTTAAATCATGCGCGACATTTATCCGCGCATGAACGCTGCCGCCGTTTAGCCTCAGCACCGCGCAATCCAAGCCTTGAAGCCGCTTTAAATCATATCGAAGGACGTGCGGCTGATTTTTCGCAGGTACGCCCTGAGTTAGGACACGCAACCAATGCCGCCGCCGTGGTCGGACGACGCTCATTAACCCAAGGCGCGTTTTTTGACCGCCGCGTGTTTTTAATTTCTTACGATCCCACGCAAGACCCCGAAGGCAACATACTCGAAAGTATTTTATTAGCCGTCGGCCCCGTCGGTGCGGGTATCAATCTGGAATATTATTTTTCCACCGTCAATAATGAACGCTTTGGCTGTGGTACAAAAGTACCACACAATATCACAGGTTTTTTCGGTATCATGGACGGCACCAGCAGCGATTTACGCACAGGTCTGCCAAAACAAATGCTCGAACCCCATGAAGCTATGCGCTTGCAACTGCTGGTTGAAGCGAAAACTTCTGTGCTGGAACAAATCTATGCGCGACAAGACAGTCTGCGTGAACTGATAGCAGGCGGCTGGTTGCATCTCAGTGCCAAAGACCCTGATAGCAGCGATATTTATGTGTTTGAGCGCGGTACAGGTTTTGTTCTCTGGCAAGCGGAAAATATCGAATTACCGACTTATGAAAAATCGCCCAATTGTTACAAAGATAAAAGCGAACCGGTTGCCCCTGCATTAATTAAACAAAGCGACTATTATTGATAAGTAGTTAAACAAAAGTAATCTGTTATTCAGTGCCAAAGCCCTCTAAGATGGAAATAACGGAATTTTTTAGATGGCTGTAGCTGAGATAACAGGATAAAGGCAACCATTCATACTTTATTTTACGCCAGAGAATTT
>JAUYBJ010000133.1 GCA_030693155.1 Methylococcales bacterium | reverse complement strand
GCATTCTTTGGGATCTTCGAGCAGTTCTTTTTCCAGTGCCACATCTTGTTCAGGGGTTGCGCCGCGTTTGCGTGTGCCTGCAATCGGGCGCACGGTGACGGTGTTGTCTTCCAAGCGCACCAGAATTTCAGGTGATGAACCGACAATATGAAAATCTTCTAAATTCAGATAATACATATAAGGCGACGGATTCAAACAGCGCAACGCACGGTAACAATTCAGCGGTGAGGCGGTGTAAGGAATCGACAACCGTTGCGATAACACCACCTGCATGATGTCGCCATCGTTGATGTAGTCTTTGGCTTTCAGAACCGCAGACTCAAAGCCTTGTTGGGTGAAGCCTGAGACAAAATCTTCCTCGACCACTTTTTTAGGGTTGGGGTGTTTTTCAGGTCTGGCTTGCGATTCCCGCAGTTTGACGGCTAACGCATCCAATCGGGCTAACGCACGATTATACGCATCGGCTTCGACAGGATCAGCATGGGTCAATAACAGCATTTTGCCCGACAGGTTATCAAATACCAGAATTTCTTCCGACACCATCAATAGAATATCGGGTGTACCGATAGGATCAGGTTTAGCGGTTTTGCAGAGCTTAGGTTCGATATAAGCAATGGTTTCATAGCCGAAATAGCCGACCAAGCCGCCATTAAAACGCGGCAAACCCTCAATATCAGGCACTTTATAGCTTTGGCGGAATTCGTCTATCCACACTAAAGGATGGTCGTGGGTGAAGGTTTCCAGGCATTCGCCATTTTGTTCCAGCCGAATGTGTTTGTCGTTAATTTTAACGATGGTTTTACACGGCAAGCCGATAATCGAATAACGTCCCCATTGTTCGCCACCATGCACGGATTCAAACAAATAAGAATACGCGCCATCGGCTAATTTAAGATAGGCACTTAATGGCGTATTCAAATCAGCCAGAATTTCACGGCTAATCGGAATGCGGTTATAGCCTTGTGAGGCCAGCTGATTGAATTGTTCTGGAGTCATAGTCGTTAGGCAGGTGAGAGGTTTATTCGTCGTCTTCTTCGGGTGGCTGTCTGAAATGAATCGTTAGACCTTGTAAAAAATTTCTGAGTATCTGGTCGCCGCATTTGCGGTGATGCTTATGCCCTTCTTGTCTGAAAAACGCACTGAGTTCGCCTTTGGATAATTCAAAATCAGCGAGTTTCAGCGTGTGCAGCATATCGTCTTCTTTAAATTCTAACGCAATGCGCAGTTTTTTCAGAATGCCGTTATTATCCAAGGCAGGTTCGGCTTTTTTGGCAGGCGGGTTGTCTTGTTTACCGCGTTTGTAAGTAATTAAACCGTCTAAAAACAAGCCCATGTGTTTATCATTCAGGGCAACAAAACCTTCTTCATTGTCTTTTTTAAGATAGGTGAGTAATTCATCACGGCTGATTTCATCATCACTTAGCGCGAATATCTCCATCATGGTGGCATCATTTAAATTCAGCGCGTAACGGACGCGGCGTAATACATCGTTATTCATCATAAGTTTTATAGGTAGTTGGCAGGTTTATAAAAGGAATTCAAACCTAGGTTTGTATTCCTATTTACTATTTGATTCGGTAATGCCCTGTTATTTTAAATTCAAATAAACGGTCTTCTTCCTGTGCGCCGTCACCGATATTATGAATAATGAGCGGCGTATTATTTGCCGCTTGTTTGTCACTGACTATCATAATATGCGGCAGATTCGCTGGCAAAAGCACGGTGACTATATCGCCTGCCTGATAATCTGTCGGTATTGTGGAAATCGGTAGTTCATAGCCCTTGCGTTTAAAATAGGTTTGCAGATTCAGCACGCGGCGATGGTCGATATTCTTATCCGTGCCTTTCAAACCCCAGTGTTTAGGATAGTGAGAAAAAGCCCGCTGCATATCGTCATGTACCAGCTTTTGTAAATCCATCTGATGACTGACCCGCAATGCGCGTATCACCACATCAGTACACACGCCGCCTTCCAGCGGAATATCGCCTTTCGGATAACCCAGCGTGTAATACGTCGGATCATAACGCACCGTTGTACCGATTTGACTACGCGCGGCATTCACAAAATCAGTTGATTGCAGTTGACCCGCATTTGCAGTTAATAGCGGTACAGCGAGAGCAAAAGCAACAAGAAATAACAGGCGTTTTTTAATAGCCATCGCGTTTCATTATGATAAAGCTGGCAATTATAACGTAAAAATAACCACGAAGTTTCACCAGTTCAAAGACGCATACGTTAGCGTGATTATTTAAAACCCTGCCTCAGTAGTATATTATGTGTTGCTTATCATTGTAGATCTTTAACCATTGTTATTCAGGAATTACTCATGCGCACTTTTTCAAAATTTATTGTCAGCCTGTTTTTATTAATGGGTTGTTCGTTTGTTCAGGCCGGCGATGAGCTGGTGTCACCTAAAACAGCTTACTCGCTGATTGCCGATAAAAAAGCCGTCATTATTGATGTGCGTGAAGACGATGAATGGAACGAGGGGCATATTGCAGATGCGGTGCATATTCCGTTAAATCAATTAGATGCCCATTTGTCCGAGTTACAACAATACAAAGACACCGCCGTTATTACCCAATGCCGTAGTGGTGGACGCTCGCTGAAAGCCTTGGAGGTATTGAAGTCTGCGGGTTTTTCTAAAGTATCCAGTATGGATGGTGGTATTGTGGCGTGGAGTAAAGACGGTTTGGCAACGCAACAAAAATAATTTATTAATAATTCAGGAGAAAGACTAATGACCGTGAGTGCGGACGATTTTAAAAGTGCGTTGCAACTGTGGGCGAGCGGTGTCACCGTGGTGACAACACAATCGGAAAAATTCGGTGTGCAAGGCATGACGGTGACCGCATTTTCCAGCGTGTCGGTTCATCCGCCGCAGGTGCTGGTGTGTCTTAATGCCTCGGCGGATACGGGCGATGGCATAGATGAGAGTCAGTGTTTTGCGGTGAATGTATTAACCGCTGAGCAACAAAATACTTCCAATCAATTTGCAGGCGGCAGTAGTCAGGAGCAACGCTTTGCCGATGCCGATTGGACGGCGGGTATCACAGGCGCACCGCTGTTAAATAACAGCTTGGTGTCACTGGATTGTAAAGTGGTGGAAAAAGTTCGCGCGGGTACGCACTGGATTGTTATCGGTGAAGTACAGGCGGTTGAATGCCGTTCAGGTGAGCCGTTGCTTTATTATCGTGGCGGCTATCGGCAGCTTGCCAGCGAGTAATCGTTTTGGAGTACAAACCTGAGTTTGTACTCCGTTTCGTGTCACTAATGGCAACTAAAAACAGGGTAAACACCTGAAAGTTCTCATTTTAAACAAACTACTTTATGACCATGACGACTTCAACAGACACTCTTGGCACGATTCTCCTTGTTGATGACGTGCCAGAAAACCTGCAATTACTCAGTGAGTTGCTGACCCAATTGGGTTATACCGTCCGCAGTGTCGCCAGCAGTAAAATGA
Source organism: Methylococcales bacterium (assembly GCA_030693155.1). Classification (GTDB taxonomy): domain Bacteria; phylum Pseudomonadota; class Gammaproteobacteria; order Methylococcales; family Methylomonadaceae; genus UBA4132. Next base: position 12,070 of record JAUYBJ010000133.1, on the reverse strand, counting down.
TGTTAAAAACTCTTAAAGTCGAACAGCCTGATTTGATTTTATTGGATATTAAAATGTCGGACATAGATGGCTATCAAACGTGTGCCGTTATTAAAGCCGATGCACAATTACGCGATATTCCGATTATTTTTATCAGCGCGATGGATGATGTGTTTGATAAAGTGAAAGCCTTTGCGTACGGCGGAGTGGATTATATTACCAAGCCGCTTCGCATTGAAGAAGTGGTTGCGCGGGTAGAAAATCAACTTATTATTCAACGCCAAAAGAAAGCCTTGCAAGCCGAAGTCAAAAAACGTCAGGAAGCCGAAGAAGTGCTGTATCAATCGTGGGCATTATTATCCAGCGTGTTGAATACTTCGCTCGATGACATTGCCGCGTTGCAGGCGGTGCGTGATGCGCAAGGTGAAATTAGTGATTTTCGCTGTGTGGTCGTTAATTCCGTGATCGCCAGAGCCTTTAAATACAGTCGTGAAGAACTCGTCGGCAAACTGGTGTATAAAAAATTTATTAACCGTATTCATGCGAATTTATTTGACCAATTCATTGCGATTGTTGAAACAGGCAAATCTCTGGACGCTAAATTTTATTATCCAGTGGGCGAATCGTGCTGGCATCAGTTTGTCGCTGTAAAATTGGGTGATGGGTTTGCGCTGACGGTGCGAGATATTACAGCACAAAAAAAAATAGAACTGGAATTGCAATACGCAAATAGTGAATTGCACTTATTAACGCATTTGGATGCTTTGACTCAAATTGCCAACCGTCGGTGTTTTGATGCGTTTTTTGTGCGCGAGTGGCAACGCTTGTGTCGAACGGAGCAACCGCTGGCGTTATTGATGCTGGATGTCGATTATTTAAAGCCGTATAACGATTTTTATGGTCATCAGGGTAGTGATGAATGTCTGGCTAAAATTGCGCAAGCGGTGCAGAAAAGTGTGTTTCGTCCAGCCGATTTAGTGGCGCGTTATGGCTGGAAAGAATTTGTCATCACGTTACCAGAAACTGATTTAACAAGTGCAATTACCATTGCTGAGACGATTCATGACGCGATTGCGGCATTAGCCATTTCGCATCAATCGTCTGAGGTGAGTCAGTACGTTACTGTCAGTATCGGTATCAGCTGCCTGATTCCTACGCCGGATGTGTTACCTGAGCAGTTGATTAATCAGGCAGATCAGTCGTTATATCAGGCGAAGCAGCAAGTGCGTAATCGTTATTGCGTACAACTAACGCCCTGTGCGGTTTAAACCGCTTTATCCGCAGACCAATCAGACGGCATCGTACGAATATGAATATCTCGTTGTGGAAATGGAATGGCAATATTGTGTTCGCGTAATGCTTTTGCCAGACGAACGTGCAGATCATGAGTAACAGGCATTCGATTTTTTGTCTCGCTGACAAATGCCCACACCGTAAAGTTCAGGGAACTGTCTCCAAAACCCATTAATACGACGCTGGGTGCAGGATCTTTCAGTACCAGTGGCGTTTCGTACACCACATCCAGCATGATTTTATGTGCCAATTCAATATCAACATCGTAGGGTACGCCAATAGAAATGGTCACGCGGGTAATGACATCGCTGAGTGTCCAGTTCACTAACTGCGTGGTGATAAAGGTTTTGTTCGGTACGATGAGTTCTTTTTGATCGAAGTCGATCAGCGTGGTGGCTCTCATGTGAATGCGACTGACTTTACCGCTTACATCGCCAATAGTGACAATATCACCGACGCGAATCGGGCGTTCAAACAATAAAATAATGCCTGAGACAAAGTTGGCAAAAATTTCCTGTAAACCAAAGCCTAAGCCGACACTGAGTGCGGCAACCAGCCACTGCACTTGCGTCCAGTTAAATCCCAGTTCGTTGGCAACGCAAAAAAAGCCGATGGTGGTGAGTGTATAGTTGGCGAGCTGGTTCAATGCGTAGCGACTACCCGGCTCCATCGTGACGCGGCGAAAGACTAATAACTCCGTCACGCCTGCAAAATTGCGTACCGATACCGTAGTGATAAAGATATAAACTCCTGCCAGAAACAGATTAACCAGCGTAATTGATTGATAGACTTCTTTATTATTGATAACGGTTTTATTCTGCCAAAGTTCAATATGTTCCAAAAAGGTAAAGGCGGGGAATATATTTCGCCAGATCATCCAGAAACCCACCACCAGACTAAAGCAAATCAACACATTGAGCATGGTGATGGTTTGTGCGTTGATGGTCGGAATATCCAGTTTTTCCTCATCAGCTAATAGCGGGTTTTCTGAATCTGTCGCTAAGGAGCTTCGTTCACTATCGACATTACGGCTACGTTGTTGCTGATAATTTTTTATCGCTAATTGTCGGTCAACAAGGGTCAGAGCACGCAATGCCATTTCATAAAGCAGATGGATGAGTGCGATGAATAACAGGGTAACCATCAGTTGTTGCTGTAATTCCAGTGCGCTTAGGTAATAGCCGGTTACCGAAAAACCAATGATAACCAACGGGGAAAATGCCGCTAAATAACCAAGATAACGGACAAAACGACTTTTTTTATAATCTTGATGGGCAAGCAGGGACTGTAATAATCCATGACGCGGATGCAGCAGATTGGTCAAAAACACCACCACGGCTAGCACACTTATATTCAGTGCAAAACGACCTAAACTATCGCTATAAACAGGCACTCCAGAGGCGAGCGTCGATCTGATAATAAAACCGAGCGGAATGACTACAAAACGTATCCATTTCAGTTGTTTGAGCATTAAGGCTGTCGTGCTTTCCTGCCATTGAAAATGCTTGCGCATGATGCCTGCGGGTTCAAACAACCGATAAAAGAACTGCATGAAAAACAATGCCAGTGCAACCCGATTCAAGCCCACACCGATTGCCTGCGTAAAATTACCACTGGGCACGTTACTCAAAAACCAGCCGATATACGCAGTAATCAGCGGTAAGGGTGCGACTAATATCAGGGTGTAAAACAGTGCCTCCAGCGTGTAATAAAAGCTATCGGTATAAAATTTGCCAACTTTGGCAGAGGTGAGTATCAGTTGCCGCTTTGCCCAATTTTTAGCCAATAGTAAAAGACCGATATTGACGAAGGCGAACAGCGTCAAAAATGGGCTTTTAAGCGGTATGTAGAGTGCGTTTTTAAACACGCTTACCCAGTTACGCGGTGAGATCATCCATCGGGTCGAGCGATATAAATCGCTGAAAAAGTTATCAGCAAAGGCAAGTTCCGAACTGCGCACCCACAACAATCGCTCATCCAGATACTGGGCGAAATTTTCTATTTTGCTATGGCGTTGTTGTCTGACAAAATCAAAATCACCCAGAGTACGCAGATAAGTGTTGTACGCCACCGATAACTTGTTGAGCAATTCCACCTGATAATTCAACAGCACCCGCAATTCAGCCTGCGTTCTCATACGCTCTTGCTTGGGCAGCTTTTTATCGACTTTTGCGTCCATTTGTTGCTGCAAATAAGCATCAATATCGTCGAGCTGTTTGAGCTTTTCTTCAACGGCCAATTGCGCCAGATTGGTAGTAGCGGTTTCGGTCTGAATAAATTCTGATTGTGAGATAAATTTGTCCTGATTCAATAAGTTACGCCGCTGTTCATGCATAATTTTACCCAGCGGCGGACTTAAACTCGCTAAATCAATTTTCTTTGCCGCGCTGCTGAAATTGGCATCAATGTCATTGATTTGTTTATCGGCGGTATTTTTTTCGTCGTTGTAATGGTTGGTTTTGCTATTAAGAGTTTGTAATTGCAGGCTGTATTGAATATTTTCTCGCGTCACGTCCTGAATCACCACAGGCTTGCCTGCTAATTCTTTTTCCGCCTGACTGAGTGCGGTCTGTCGGTCTTGTTCTTCTTGTTGTTGCAGATCAGTCAAGACTTTTTCTATGGTAGCGATAACAGGACTAATCGCGTCTTTTTGTAAGCTGAGCAATTGCAAGCGTGCTTTGAGCAAGCCTAATCTTGCCGCATAACTGAGGGTTTCTGCATCCAACATCTCCAATTTAGCGATTTTAGCGTTAATCTGGGTTTTTAGATAAATTTGCTGGGCATCCACTTCCAGTTTTGAATCCGAAGTGCCGTCAACCGCTTCCTTTATATTTTTATTGGCATTATCCAGTTCCTGCTTGGCAGCGAGTTTTTCCTGACGAATAGTATTGGGACGAATATTTTGTTCTTGAGCGAGTTCAGCATTCAGCTTGCTAATCTGGTCATCCAGTTGCTTGGCTTTGTCCTGCTCAATCACCAGACGCTGTGTCAGTTCTTCAAAGGGAATTTTGGTAAATTCATCTTCATCGGGCTTAGGTTGCGCTTCCGATGCCTGATCTATGTCTTTTTGTAATTTTTTATTCAGGTCAGGTGCTTGTTGAATGGTATTTTTAAACGCAGTCGTTCGTTCATTAAATGATTTAGTATTGCTTAATTCGTCTTGTGCGGATTGATAGACAGCAATCAATCTGGATTTCAGTGCATCATCCAGACCTTTTCGTGCGGTCAGTGCGTCAATTTTAGCTTGCAGATTGTCTTTGGTGATTTCTTGTTCTGCACTGTAGGCTGTCGCCTCTGGCGGTGGCTCAGTGGTCTCGGCAAAAACCGTGTTTGCGCACAGTATCATCAGTAATAACAACGTAGAGTAGGCAGTTTTTTTTGCCCACCAGAATAAGTCAGGCACAACAGGAAGCAAGGTAATGTTCATTAATTCAGAAATAACTAAAAACGGAAAGTTAAGTATAAAGCGGCTCTCTTAAAGCCAGTTTAAGCGTAGGGAGGAATGGCGTGAAAAACACAGATGTATGAATATCCCAGCATTTTACAAGCGTGTGTTTTAAAATGTAAGGCTTTGAACTTTCAACGACGTATTACTTTTCACAAAAACAATGCAAAAACCATTCAATAAAAGCGTTATCACCAATGTTGCCGCTGTTGCCATCATTATCCTTGGCATCGCGTCCGAAGTTTCCTTTATTAAATCCGTTGGTTTTTTTGCCTTATCGGGCGCGATTACCAACTGGTTGGCTATTTATATGCTGTTTGAAAAAGTGCCTTATTTATACGGTTCTGGCGTAATACCCGACCGCTTTGAAGAATTCAAAGCCTCCATTAAGCAACTGATGATGGAACAGTTTTTCACCACGCAAAATATTGAGCAATTCATCGAAACCGAAGAACAACAAGGCGGCAAGCTGTTAAATTTACAGCCGTTATTGGATGCGGTTGATTACGACAAAATTTATGAAGGTTTGGTGTCATCCATCATGGAATCGTCATTTGGCGGAATGTTAATGATGATGGGCGGCACAGAAGCCTTAGTGCCGTTAAAAGAACCGTTCACCGAAAAAATGCGCGTTACGTTACAGGACATGACCGAATCAGAAGCGTTTAAAAGCGGGTTACAACACGGTTTAAATGCCCATAAAATCGGCGAAGATATAGTCGGCAAAATTGAAACTGTGATTGATAAACGCCTGAGTGAATTAACCCCGCAACTGGTGAAAGAAATGGTACAGCTCATTATCAGCGAACATCTGGGCTGGCTGGTGGTTTGGGGTGGATTTTTTGGCGGTTTAATGGGCGCGGTATTTGCGTTTGCTTAATATCTGCAAGACCTGCGAGGTTTTTAAAACCTCGCAGGTCTCAATCGAAACACACGACGACTGCCAGTCCTTGAAGGACTGGCAGTCGTTACATCAGGGCATTAAAAATAATGAAGTTAGTTTTTGAAGCATTCGGCGATGCCCAGCATCCGCCGCTGATTATCCTGCACGGCTTTTTTGCCTCCGCGCGTAACTGGCGCACGGTTGCCGAAAAACTGGCGGCACATTTCCATGTCTATGTCATCGACCAACGCAATCACGGCGCGTCTTTTCATCATCCCGCGATGGATTACCCGACTATGGCGGCGGATGTACTGACATTTATCGAACAGCAAAATTTAACCAAAGTCAGTTTGTTAGGTCATAGCATGGGCGGCAAAGTGGCGATGTGGTTCGCACTTCATTACCCTGATAAAGTCCATAAACTGGTGGTTGCTGATATTGCCCCCGTCAGTTATACCCATTGCTTTAACAAGCTGATTAGCGCGTTACAGGCTCTGCCTTTAACCCAAATCAGCAACCGTAAACAGGCAGATGAGTTTTTAGCCCCCGCGATACCCGAACTGAGTTATCGGCAGTTTTTATTGCAGAATTTAGTGCTGAAAAATGGCGCGTATCAATGGCGCGTGAATCTGGATATTTTCCGCCACGCAGCACCTGCTATTATTGCCTTTCCTGAGACCGATACTGTCGCGCCCTTTACAGGCAAAGCGTTGTTTATTGCAGGCGAGCAGTCCAATTATGTGACCGCCGAAGACATGAAACCGTTGTTTCCTCGCGCCAGTTTGAGCATTGTGGAAAATGCAGGGCATTGGCTGCACGTCCAACAGCCCGCGCTGTTTATCAGCCGCGTCACTGACTTTTTAATGCAGGAATAAGCAATATCATGAAAATAACCGAATGGGCGAAAATACAGATAACTGCAAACGATGTAGGCGGATATTTCGTGGCGTTATTGCTGGTCAGCATTTATTTTTCTACCGCACTGGCGATTGCCTTTTCTGTCGTGGTGGCGATGTTATGGATAGCGTCAGGGCAATACAAACACTTGCCCCGCACCTTAAAAAACTGCCCCGTCGCGCTGTGGTCGCTGTTGCTGTTCGGCTGTTTTATTATCGGTGCCAGTTATGGCGATGTCACCAGCAGTGATGCGATTGGGATGCTGAAAAAATATCGGGAGTTATTGTTCCTGCCGCTGATATTGCCGTTGTTAGCCGAAGCGCGTTACCGTCGCTGGGTGTGGAATGCCTTTATTATTGCCTCAATCATAACGCTGTTAGGCTCGCAACTGATGAGCATCCAAGTATTTTGTGTCGAAGCGCAATGTTTACCGTATTTTAAAAGCCATATTACCCACGGTATTGTGATCGCGTTCTTTGCGTTTTTTGTCATGCACAAAGTATTTGATACCAGACAGGAATTGCAGATGCTGTGCTTGGCGACGTTATTACTGTGTTTATACAATCTGTTTTTTGTCAGTGCAGGACGTACAGGACAGCTCATTTTTGTCTGCTTGAGTTTGGTATTTGCTGTGCAACGCCTGAGTAAAAAAGGTCTGTTGCTTGCCGTGTTGATAATGGCTATGTTAATCGGCGGTTTTCTCACCTTTTCCGATAAAGCCACGCGCATCAAAGAAGGCGTTGCCACGCTGGAATCGCGCCTGCAAGGACACTCGCAAGAAGGCGAGTATTCGATGGGTGAACGCTTCAACTTCTGGAAATATTCCGCGCAATTAATGGCTGAAAAACCGCTATTCGGTCAAGGCACAGGCAATTACACCAAAGCCTATCAGCGGGTTTCTGGCAAAGAATCTTTCAACCCGCACAATGAATTTTTCTTGATAGGCGTACAGTTGGGCGCGGTCGGATTATTGTTTTATCTGGGATTTTTAGGCAGTCAGTTCTATTACGCAAGAACCTTGCCTGAACACGATAAATGGTTAGCACAAGGTTTGTTAGTCACCTTAGTCACCACCAGTTTATTTAATTCGCCGTTGCTGGATCATACCGAAGGGCATTGGTTTACGGTGATGATTGCGCTGTGTTTTGCGGCGCGTGTGACTAAGGCAGAGACTGGAGTACAAGCCTAGGTTTGTACTCCGATGTTGATTTTCCTCGTTCCCACGCAGGCGCGTGGGAACGAGAGAGTGCCTTAAATATCCTTGGCTAATTTTTCCGCATAACCCGTGTAATTAGCGGGTGTCAACGCCAATAATGCTACTTTAGCGTCTTCTGGAATGTCCAGTTTTTCAATAAACACCCACAATTGGTCAGGTGAAATGCGTTGCCCTCTGGTCAATTCTTTCAATTTTTCATAGGGTTTTTCTACGCCGTAACGACGCATTACCGTTTGAATCGGCTCTGCCAACACTTCCCAATTGGCGTTTAAATCCGCATTAATCGCTTCGACATTAATCTGTAATTTAGAAATACCTTTCAAACTGGCTTGAATCGCGATACTGGTATGTGCGATACCGACCCCGATATTACGCAACACCGTTGAATCGGTTAAATCGCGTTGCCAACGTGACATGGGCAATTTTTCTGCCAGAAAACCAAACATCGCATTGGCTATGCCCAGATTGCCTTCGGAATTTTCAAAATCAATCGGATTGACTTTGTGCGGCATGGTAGACGAACCGACTTCACCCGCAATGGTGCGCTGTTTGAAATAGCCCAGCGAAATATAACCCCAAATATCGCGGTCAAAATCCAGCAAAATAGTATTAAAGCGGGACAGCGCGTGGAAAAATTCCGCAATATAATCGTGCGGTTCAATCTGAATAGTGTACGGATTCCACTGCAAACCCAGCGATTCGACAAAACACTGGGCAAATTCCGCCCAATCGACATCAGGATAGGCGACTGCATGAGCATTATAATTACCCACCGCGCCATTGATTTTCCCCAGCAACGCCACTGCATCCAGTTGCTGTTTTTGCCGTGACAAACGCGCCACCACATTGGCAAATTCTTTGCCGACTGTGGTCGGTGTCGCTGATTGTCCGTGGGTGCGTGACAACATCGGTTGTGCGGCAGTTTCCAACGCGATTTTTTTCAGCGCGGCGATACACTCATCCATCTGCCCGCCAATGACGATGCGTCCCGCCTGCAACATCAGCGCATAAGACAGGTTATTTATATCTTCTGACGTACAGGCAAAATGAATAAATTCGCTGACCTGTTCCAGTTCTGCACAACCCGCAATTTTTTCTTTCAGCAAATATTCAACGGCTTTCACATCATGATTAGTGGTTTTTTCAATCACTTTGACGCGCTCGGCATCAACAGTGGAAAAATTATCCACAATATTATTCAGCAGCAGCGTTGCCGCCTCAGTGAACGGTGCGACTTCTGGAATTAAGGGATGCGCGGCTAAGGCTTGCAGCCAGCGCACTTCAACCAGTACACGAAAACGAATCAGCCCGTATTCACTGAAAATAGGGCGCAAAGCCTCCACCTTGTCGGCATAGCGACCATCAATCGGTGAAATAGCAGTTAAAGCAAAATTGGTCATGGATTTTCCTGTGGAATGACTAAATAGATTCAGTTTAATTCTCAGGCAGTCATTTGAAAACTAAAATGATAAGCAACAGGCAATAAAACCTATCTAAACCCGCTACAATGTGGATTTTATAGTCACGAAAACCACGCAATCCAAACACAATATGGCAAAAGCTAAACCCACCAACGAAGAACCGTTATAAAAACAACTCTGGAAAGCCGCTGATAAATTGCGCAAAAACATTGATGCAGCCGAATACAAGCACGTTGTATTGGGTTTAATTTTTCTCAAGTACATATCCGATTCGTTTGAAGAACACCATGCCAAACTGGTGCAAGGTGAAGGCGAGTATAAAGGCGCAGATCCAGAAGACCGCGACGAATACCAAGCCGAAAATATCTTTTTCGTACCGCAAGAAGCACGGTGGTCGAATCTACAAGCCCAAGCTAAAGACCCCAAAATTGGCACATTGGTTGATGCAGCAATGGACGCGTTAGAACTCGAAAATCCAGAACTTATAAAAAAAGGCAATGTATTACCTAAATGATTTGCCAAACAAAATCTTGACCCGACCAGCTTGGGCGGCTTGATTGATTTAGTTGCTAATATTGACCTTGGTTCTGCTAAAGCACGAAGTGCAGATGTCATCGGTCATGTGTTCGAGTATTTTCTAGGTGAATTTGCGTTAGCTGAAGGAAAAAAAGGCGGACAATTCTATACACCACGCAGTATTGTTGAATTATTGGTTAATATGCTTGAGCCGTACAAAGGGCGGGTATTTGACCCATGTTGCGGTTCGGGCGGAATGTTCGTGCAATCAGAAGAATTCGTAAAACATCATCAAGGAAAAATTGATGACATTTCAATTTTTGGACAAGAAAGCAATCGAACCACTTGGCAATTAGCAAAAATGAATCTAGCGATTCGGGGCATTGATAGTTCAAACGTAATATGGAACAACGAAGGCTCGTTTTTAAACGACGCGCACAAAGACTTAAAAGCCGATTTTATTATTGCCAATCCGCCGTTTAACGTCAGCGATTGGAGCGGGGAATTATTACGCGGTGATGGTCGATGGCAATACGGTACACCACCCGCAGGAAATGCCAACTTTGCATGGTTACAGCATTTTATTTATCACCTAGCCCCGAATGGACAAGCGGGCGTAGTGTTATCAAAAGGCGCGTTGACTTCTAAAAGCAGCGGCGAGGGTGACATTCGCCGCGCCTTGATTGAAGACGGCAACGTGATTGACTGTATCGTTAATTTACCCGCTAAATTGTTTTTAAATACCCAAATTCCTGCCGCGTTATGGTTTATGAGTCGTAACCGTAGTAATGGCAAGTTTAGAAACCGTAGCGGTGAAATTTTATTTATTGATGCACGGAATTTAGGGCATTTAATCAACCGCCGCACCCGCGAATTATCCGAAGCGGATATAAAACAAATTGCCGATACTTATCACAATTGGCGCAGGGCGGATGCAATCCACCCCTACGAAGACATCAAGGGTTTTTGTTGCAGCGCACCCATTGAACGGGTAAAAGAATTGGATTATGTTTTAACGGCTGGGCGATATGTCGGCTTACCCGATGAAGAAGATGATTTTAATTTTAACGAGCGATTTAGTGCCTTAAAAATCGATTTTGAGGCACAGTTAGACGAAGAAGCCGAATTGAATAAAGCGATTATGGCAAATCTGGCTAGGATTGAGCTATGAAAAATCTATAATTGTGCAATGAGCCGTTGCACAATTGCTGTTAATACTTTTAGTTTATAGAGAATTGAAATGCAAACACAAAATCTAAATGCCGCGCATAGTTTATATGTGCTTTTTGAAACCTTATCCGATGAAACTCAACAATTATTCTTGCAGGAATTAGTAGCTAAGCAGTTAGAAAAAATAGACGAATCCGCATTCTATTTAGCCTGTAAAGACGCAAAAGAAGAAAACGAGTTTTTAACCGACAGCGAAACCCAAGCATTTATTGACAGTTTGCCGCAATGAAAATAAAAGTCAGCAAACGGTTTGTTAAAGATAGCGAAAAAATAACGGAACAGCGGATATTGGCTAAGTTGCGGCAAGTATTAGCCGAAGCAAAGAATATACAAAATATTTCTGACATTGCTAATTTAACCGAGTTATCAGGCTATCCGAATTATTACCGTATAAAGTTTGATTATCGCTACCGTATCGGTATCTACTTTGACGGTGAAACTATTGAGTTTTTGCGTATTGGCGCAAGAGAAGATTTTTATAAACGGTTTCCTTGAAAAACGAATAAACGCGAGGTAATAAATTATGAACAACAAACCTAATCCAGAATTGATTGATGATGAAAACCCCGAATGGACAGCGGCAATGTTTAGCGAGGCGAAAACGGCAGCAGAATTATTTCCGCACTTAATCAAATCAGATAAAAGCCAAAAGGTGACTATCGCCATTGATTATGATGCCGATATTATTTCAGCTTTTCGGGCGGCGGGTAATAATTGGCAAGGGCGTATTAATGACGCGCTGAGAGAATGGTTACAGGAACATACGGTATGACAGGGCAAGGATTGAGTTATGAGTGAGTGGCGGGAGACAAAACTTTTAGAAATTACTGAGCCTGTTAAAAAACTTATTTGCCAAGTAATTCAGAAGAACTTAATTATGTTGGACTTGAACATATTGAACAACAAAGTTTGAGATTAAATAGCGTTGGTAAATCATCGGATGTAACAAGTAATAAATTTGTATTTCAAAAAAATGATGTTCTTTTTGGAAAACTTCGTCCTTATTTTAGAAAAGTATTTAAACCGAATTTTTCTGGTATTTGTTCAACTGATAAGTAGTTAAACAAAAGTAATCTGTTATTCAGTGCCAAAGCCCTCTAAGATGGAAATAACGGAATTTTTTAGATGGCTGTAGCTGAGATAACAGGATAAAGGCAACCATTCATACTTTATTTTACGCCAGAGAATTT
>JAUYBJ010000129.1 GCA_030693155.1 Methylococcales bacterium | reverse complement strand
TCGAAAGGTCATTCGCATGGCTGGAAAAGTGTCGAAGACTTTGGAAAAATACGGAACGATTACTCAACACCAGCTTGCAATTCGTCAATCTGGCTTTTTTGGCTTTGTTACTACGAAGATTTTGAACAGGTTCTAAGGACTGGCAGTCATAATTAAGACCCCAACTTTAACCTTAAAACGCCAAATCATTCACACTCAATATCGCCAATAATATCGATACAATAATGCCTGCAATCATTAAGCCTAAGCTGAGAATTAACGCAGGTTCTAACACCGCTAACAGACGTTGTATCGAGGTTTTGAGTTGTTTATCATAAATAGCCGCTACCCGCAGTAACATTTCTTCCAAGCGTCCCGTTTCTTCACCCGTTTTAATCATTTGCATTGCCATTTTAGGAAATACATTTTTTTCCAGCAGTGCGGCAGACATATTTTTACCTTCCTTGACCTGCTCTTGCACATCGGCAACGGCATCCACCAATACCAGATTATCCAAGGTTTCGCGTGCAATGCCTAAAGCGGTTAATAGCGAAACGCCATTATTTAACAGCGTTCCCAGTGTGCGACTGAAACTGGCGATTTCTTTATCCAATATCACGTTGCCGAATAACAGCAGATTTAACCAGCGACCGTCCCAGACTTTTTTGGTGCGCGGATTGGCTAACTGCATGGTCATGTAATAGTAAATACCAACAAAAATACCTATTAACAGCCACCAATAACTGCGTAGTCCGTCTGCCAAGCCGACGACAATCTGTGTTGATACGGGCAACGCCTTACCCGCGCTTTCAAACATTTCGGTAAATTGCGGTACAACAAAAATCAACATGATAAATAACGATGCCACTGACATAATCAGTAAAATGGCGGGGTAAATTAACGCGGTGCTGACGGTGCTTTTTAATTCCTGCGCACTTTCCATGTAATCTGATAAGCGTGTTAATACCTCACCTAAGCTGCCCCCCGCCTCACCTGCGCGTATCATATTCAGGTAAAACTTGGTAAACAGTTTTGATGGCGGTCTATTACCTGATTTGCGCCGTTCCAAGGCATCGGTTAATGACGCGCCGTTTTTAACTTTATCCAGCACCCGTGAGATAAGGTTATTGAGCGGTATATTATCTTCAGTTAAATTCAATAACACGGTTAATGAGCGATCCAAAGGCAAGCCAGATTCCAGCAATACCGCTAATTCACTAGTAAATAAGGTTACGTCTTTGTTGGATAACTGAGCGTGTTTCGCCCGCATTTTTATGCCTAAAAATGATCGCGCATTGACGGGGGCAACACGAATAGGCATATAACCTTCTGCTTGCAACGCGTTAATTAAGCTCTGTTCATCAGTTGCATCACGCAAGCCTTCTTCGGTGATCCCCAGACTATTGACGGCTTTATAAGAAAATAACTGCATCAGGCGACCGAAGTAACGCGTAAGACTTCTTCTAAAGTGGTAATGCCTTGCATGACCTTATCCAAACCATTGTCATACAAGGTCATCATGCCCTCAGAAATAGCAAGATCCTGAATAGCCCCCGCATCTTCATGCGCCATAATTGATTTGCTGATGGCATTGCTCATGGGTAAAAACTCAATAATGGCGACTCGTCCACGGTAGCCCAAGCCAGAACACGCGGGACAGCCCACAGGATGATATAGCACAATATCACCGTCAGGAGCAAAACGGCGTAACTGCATATCGTTGATTAATTCAGGCGATGCTGAATAAGGCTGTTTACACTCCGCACAGAGTTTTCTGACCAGCCGTTGCGCGAGGATGCCGTTTACGGTGGAGGTGAGTAAATATTCTTCCAAGCCCATATCCAATAAGCGCGTAATGCCACCCGCCGCATTATTGGTGTGTAACGTGGATAATACCAAATGTCCTGTTAACGCCGACTGCACCGCAATCCGCGCGGTTTCTAAATCACGTATCTCACCAATCATAATAACATCAGGATCTTGTCGAACAATAGAACGCAGCGCAACCGCAAATGTCAGCCCGATTTGCGGTTTTGCCTGAATCTGGTTAATGCCTTCCATTTGATATTCCACAGGATCTTCAACAGTAATGATTTTTCTAGCGGTGGTGTTGAGTTGCTTTAGCGCGGCGTAGAGTGTGGTTGATTTACCGCTACCCGTAGGACCTGTAATGAGAATAATGCCATGCGGTAACGCCAAAACATCCGTAAATTGTTGTAAATGTTTGTCCGAAAAGCCCAGCGCGACAAAATCCAGTACCGTATTGTCTTTGTCCAGCAAACGAATCACCACACTTTCACCGTACATCGTAGGAATAGTGGAGATACGCAAATCCAGTTCTTTGCCTAACATTTGGATTTTGATTCTGCCATCTTGCGGTAAGCGGCGTTCGGCAATATTGAGTTTAGCCATAATTTTGATACGCGAAATCACGGCGGCGGTGGATTTGACGGGCGGCGCGTTAATGTCCTGTAACACGCCATCAACCCGCAAACGCACTTTTAAGGCTTGTTCAAAGGGCTCAATGTGAATATCGGAGGCTTTCAGCTCAATAGCACGCTGCATAATCAAGTTGACCATTTTGATAACAGGAGCTTCACTGGCTAGGTCTTTTAAATGTTCGAGGTCTTCTTCGCCGATGTCATAGTCACCTGAGTCATCAACCAGCTTATCTATTTTTGAACGAGCTTGACCATACTGCACTTCAAGTGCAGCATCAATTTCCGACAACAAGCCGACTTTAGCAATCACTTGTTTGCCTGTTGCCAGGCGTAACGCATCCAGTACGAATGAATCTTCGGGATCCATTAAGGCGACCGTCACCGTATCATCAGCTTCACCCAGACCTATCAGATGATAATTTTTTAAAAACCGTAACGATATATTTTCAGGTAATTGGCGTTCTTCGGGATACTGCCCTGCGATGACTTTTTCAAACTGCCCTGCTTCAACAAAGGCATTTGCCACATCCAGCTCAGAGCATAAGCCTAGTTTAACAATTAACTGCGGCAAGCTGTCAGCTACCGTGGTTTTTTGTACACGCTCGACTTTTTTTAACTCAATGGCAGACAAATTGCCTTTCTGTTGCAGCGTGTCGAGTAAGGCTTGGTAGGGTATTTTTTGCAGCATCATTTAAGGAGTGAACCAAGTGTTTGAATGTATAATCTGCCAGCAAATGCAGCCTAATTTACAGTATGGTTTTTAGTCATAATATGACAAAATTCATACTATAGTTTTTTATTGCATACTGGAATAGAAGAGTAACATGACTAATAAATCATAAACTCCACGGTACATCAATGTGTTTATTTAACACAAAAATTGGCGCGAAATGTGCTAGTCTTTATAAAGCGACAACACTAACTTCAATGTATACCTAAAATGAAGAACAAATTACCTCAACAAGGATTTACCTTAATCGAAGTAGCCATCGTCATTGCATTGATGATGCTGTTAGCGTTATTTGTTTATCCCGCTTATACAACTTATCTTAAAAAAGCGAAAGTGAGCGAAGGTTTAATATTAGCGGCTACCGCAAAAACAGCCGTGTTACATAATGTCATTGATAATGTACCTGTCACCTCAGTATGGACTCCGCCTGCACCCACCGAAGCAGTTATGGATATGGGTATTCATATTAACGATACCACAGGCATTAGTTTAGGGTCACACGGGCAACTGCTCATCCTGCCTGCTAGTCATTCGGGTGAAATAATCATTACCTTTGCACCCACTATTGCTCCTATTGCGCACAACGAACTCATCTTGTCGCCTCGTATCGCCGACCCAACACAACCCGACAGTAACGGGCATGAATTACCGCTTGATTTTACCTATACCTCTAAAATCAAGCACATTACTTGGGAATGTAATTCTGCCAATCCGCCTGCGGTCAACCGTGGTACACACGGCAATCTGGATGCAAAATTAGCACCCGCCGATTGCCGCTCTTAAGTTAATGCGGTTTTGCGCAATACTCGCGTGTCGTTAGCACTTGTTTGATTTGATACGGTGAGTTAGGCTGTAAAATAAACTCACTTGCACCGATTTCACCATGTTCCTTACCCCAATCGTAGGTATAACCCAAACCCGTCCACGGCACACCTGCCGACTCCCTAAAACTTTTAAAATACAGATTCTTATAAAATTGACCGTAGTCGGGGATATTTGCAACTGCGGGAAACTTTTCAGGGACTTTAACTTCGCATTGCGTATCTGAGGTTTCAGGATCAACACAAGGGCGGAACAATTGTTCAGGGATCACCCACAATTCCACAAACACATCATATTGCCAATCAGGTGCCAAGCCCAGATATTGCTTTAAGCGCGTGTTCAATTCCTCGTCGGTGTCATGTTCATAAGCCTGACAAAATGCCTTAACTTGCGGCGCGGCAGTCACCCACAGCGCGTAATCAGGATTACTGGGACTTTGGACGCTGGTTTTGATAAATTTATCGTAAGCGGTACGGCTTTTCCACGTCACCACCAGCAATTTGCTTTTATCCGCATTCCACACCAACTTGGGATTATTGGCATTAATAGCCCACAACTTATTGGTGCGTTCTTTCGCTTTAACAAAAGCCGCATCTTTAACCGCGTGCTGGTATAGCTAAAGTAGTATAATTTGATTATTTATATTGCAATGACCTACTCAATAGATTTCCGACAAAAAGTATTATTGATAAAAGAACAAGAAAAGCTGACAGTGATGGAAACGGCAGTGCGTTTTGGCATTGGCGTAGC
>JAUYBJ010000127.1 GCA_030693155.1 Methylococcales bacterium | reverse complement strand
CATTAAACGACTGCCAGTCCTTCAGAGGACTGGCAGTCGTTGTTCTGAACACTTTTACGCAACGACTTATCATTGTTTGTTACTCTTTTTCGTGCTTTTCGTGTCTTTCGTGGACAATTGTTTCTTGTGCGTAACATCAGTCATTATTTAATAACGCCATTAATTCCGCTATGATGCCAACCTATTATTGGTTATTTTTACGGGTAACAGTCGGTTTTGACGATTCTTTTTAAGTTCAGGTGCTAAGTTATCGAGAGCCTGTTGTGCCTCAATAAGCGATGAATAATGTCCAGAAACCAAAACAAATAGATGTTCTGATTGTTTAGTCGTTTCTATTACTGTCGGCGAACTTAAATCGGCACGCCATTTTTCCATAAAATGTGTCGTATCACTTTCTTTAGTCGAAGCCACTAATTGAATAGCGTAGTGTTCATCTGTTGATGCTGCCTGCTCACTAACGGCTTTATCTGTATTACTAACAGGCGTTGTTGGTGCAGGTGTCGCTTTGACTGTGTCCAGATTAACCGCTTGTGTTGGAGCAACCTCTTTATTAACGACAACAGCCGTATTCGGCGCATTGGGCAATTTAGGAAATTCGCCTTTGTACCAATGATCCAGATTTTTTTCCAGCTGTACGGCAAGCGTGCGCACGGTGATGTGTTCTATATTGCCTTCGACGGGATCAAGTCCGATAGAAGAGTAAATATTACCTAGCGCGGAGTAAATTTCTGCCAGACTCTGCTCTTTTTCCAATTGAGATGCTAATGCGGCGGTTGCGGCGTGAATGCGTTCTAATTCAGAGCCTGCATCGCTTTCGGTGGTGTCGGTAATAACTTTGAAAATGCTTTGATCGACGTTATTTAATTCACTGGCACTGTGATAGCCTTCCAGTGCTTTTTTGTATTGCTGATAACTGACATTGACCTGTACTAAAGTAGCAACACTCAAGGCTTTACGGCGGATTTGTGCGACTTCAACCTGTGTTTGCGCAGATTTCCACATCTTGGGTGCGGCAAGCAGATTCACTAAATTGAAGGTGGTGCGTGCGCCCGCTTCCATCCACATATTGTAAACGAGGAAAGAGTTGCTATCCCAGTTGGCGGATAAGGGAATGGTCAAACCGGGTAACACTTTCAGCATTTCTTTCCAGACTTCATCACGACTGATGCGCTCCTGATACATTTCTTCGCGCAGTTCTGGACGGAAAAATAAGCCCAGATTTTCCAGCTCGGTCATGGAGGCTTTCAGTTCAGGGGGTTCAGGCGTTTGTTTGGGCTGTGCCAACTGAAAATCGCTGTGTACCGGGGCATTAATCAAACCCGCCAATTTAGGTTTGGCAACCGCTAAATCGGCTTTCAGTTTTTTCAATTGGTCAATAATGCGTAACAGACTGCGTTGATATTCCAACACGCTGAGCATGGGTTGCAAGCGATTGACTTCAACGGTTTTGCTCAATTCCAAGGCGTGTTCAGCTTGTTTTAAGACAGGATCAAGTTTAGGCAATAAATGGTCGGAAAGACTCGCGCCCCAATAAGCATTGGATACTTCCTTGATTAAATTATTAACGACTTTACGCTTGCGTTCTTGCGCAATCATCACCCGATTAGCTTGTTGTTTTGCCTGATAATAACTTACGCCGAAATCCAGCACATTCCATGTAAAGGTTAAATCAGCAACACCACGGTGTGCATCCTGAGAAGTTGAATACTGGGTTAATTGTGAATTTCTCGATTGATTGAAATAATCCACACTTGAAGAACCCAATTGATCTTCTCGTCCTATATAACCCGCATTAATAGCTAGACGGGGCAACATATTCAGCTTGGAAACATCCAGTTGCGTATCCTGCAATACCGCTTCCATCATGGTTAAACGGTGATCGTAGTTATACTTCAACGCACGCGCCAAGGCATCATAAAACGTCAATGGTACAGTGATAGGCTCTTGTTTGCTGTAGATTTCGGCTTGATCTTTCAGCATACCTGCCAAACGTTCATCATCTTTAATGGGCGTTGGCTCAATGGCACAACCCGCTAAAGTAGCAACCGCAATCGACAGTACGATTAGTTTTTTTGAATACTGCATCACTAAACATCCTGCAGAAAATTTTAATTATTTAGACTACCGCAACGTGGATTTCTTAGCCTACTATGACATAACGCCCCACTGACCTAGAGTTAGGGAGTATGTAATCATGTCGGCAGGAATATGCGCTATGTCTCCGAATTTTATTCCCGATAGTCTATCTGTACCCGTTCTATAAATGATGAAAATTTTCACTATTGCATAATAAAGCATTTTTTATGCCACTTAACAGAAAACGGTGAGCTACAATCATATTTACTTGCCAGTTATTCACAATAAACCATTGATTTTAAATAAAAATAATTAATTTTTAATAAAATACCTGCGTTGCGCGTAATCAATTTTTATCACCTCAGCTATATCCTACCCGATATAGGTACCATAAACTGTATGCCGTTCATGTCACTTTATAGCAAAACAAAGTCATCATCAGGTGCGTACTTAACTACGAAGTCAAGCATCCCCACATATCGTATTCATCAGCATCTTCAAGTTCAACTTCGACAAAATCACCGACTTTTAGATGCGTTGCACCATCTATATACACCTGCCCGTCAATTTCAGGGGCATCGGCTTTACTTCTGGCGACCGCGCCTTCTTCAACTACCTCATCAATTAATACCGTTTCAATTCTACCGATACGACGTTGCAAACGGTCGGCACTGATTTCGGCTTGATGTGCCATAAAACGCGCAAGGCGTTCCTGTTTCACTTCTTCAGGAACTTGATCTGGTAAGTCGTTAGCCACCGCACCTTTTACAGGTGAATAAGCAAAACAACCCACGCGGTCTAATTGCGCTTCACTGAGAAAATCCAGTAACTCTTGAAATTCAGCTTCGGTTTCACTGGGAAAACCCGCAATAAAGGTACTGCGCAAGGTAATATCAGGACAAATGTCACGCCATGCTTTAATACGTTGCAAATTATTTTCCGTTGCCGCAGGGCGTTTCATGAGTTTTAAAATACGACTGTTAGCGTGTTGAAACGGAATATCCAGATAAGGCAAAATTTTTTCCTCTGCCATCAAAGGAATCACACTATCAACGTGCGGATAAGGATACACATAGTGCATTCTGACCCAAATACCCAACTCGCCCAAGGCTTTGGCAAGTTCATAAAAGCGGGTTTTCATGCTTTCACCGTGCCAAAAATCCAGTTGGTATTTTAAATCCAGCCCGTAGGCACTGGTGTCTTGTGCGACCACCAACAATTCTTTCACACCTGCTTTGGCTAACCGCTCAGCTTCCAGCATCACTTCGCTGATTGGGCGACTGACCAAATCACCACGCATGGACGGAATAATGCAGAACGTACAACGATGATTACAGCCTTCGGATATTTTCAGGTAGGCGTAATGATTGGGTGTGAGTTTGATACCTTGCGGCGGCAATAAATTCAGAAACGGCGCGTGAGGTGCGGGTAAATTTTCGTGGATTGACTCCATGACTTCTTTTAAAGCGTGTGCGCCCGTGACTTTCAACACTTGCGGATGACGGGCGCGAATTTCAGCTTCACGCGCACCCAAGCAACCTGTCACGATGACTTTGCCGTTTTCTGCCAAGGCTTCGCCTATGCTATCCAGCGATTCTTCAACCGCTGAATCAATAAAGCCGCAGGTATTAACGACAACTAAATCAGCCGCCTTATAACTAGGCGAGACTTCATAGCCTTCTAAACGCAATTGAGTGAGTATTTTTTCGCTATCAACGAGAGCTTTCGGGCAGCCTAAACTGATAAATCCGACGGTAGGTGTTTTTGACATAGTATTTCTTGTGTAGGTGGCGGAATACAAACCTAGGCTTGCATTCCAATAGACGTAAAATGATTACGCAATTTCGCGTAAGGTTTTCAGTGTTTTTAAAATCGCATTACCCGCTTCTATGCCTTTGTTATATTCGTTATCAGAGGCACGCGCTACCGCTTGGTCGTAGTGATAAACCGCTAAAATTTCAAACGCAACAGGGATTTGATAGTTAATCATAGTATTCATCAACGCCCGCGCTGTTTCATCGGCAATTAAATCAAAATGGTAGGTATCGCCTTTGATAATAATGCCAAAAGCAACAATGGCATCAAAGCGTTTGGTTTTGGCAAGTGCGTCGGTAATTAATGCGACTTCCCAAGTGCCAGCCGCATAATACACCTCAATATGGTCTTCTGGTATATCATTTTGAATGAATACTTCTTTGCAATAATTAGTCATATTGCCATTTAATTCTGCGTGATAAGTGCTTTGCACAATCGCTATTCTTAATTTGGCGGTTTTTTTCAAGTCGATTTTTTCGACCATTAAATCTTTTATCATTGGATAGGATGTTCCTGTAAATAACGTTCAACGGTGGTGACGATAACTTTAGTTTGATTATCTATTTCGATATTCACCCTATCGCCCAGTTGTTTTAATTTAAATGTGGTCGCGCGTAAGGTTTCGGGTATTAATGATACATTAAAACCGCCGGTGGATTGCGTATCAATAATGGTTAAACTCGCGCCATTAATAGCAATATAACCTTTGGGTAAAATATATTTCATCCATTCGGCAGGGCAAGTAAAATAAAGCATATAATTATTTTCACTTTCTTTTATTTGACTAATAACTGCCGTGCCTTCAATATGACCTGATAATAAATGCCCGCCAATTTCATCGCCTTGTTTCGCCGAACGTTCCAGATTCACTTTATCGCCCGCATTTAATAAACCCAAGGTGGTTTTATTCAAAGTTTCCTGCATCACATCAAAAGAAATTTTATTATTATTGATAGTCGTCACCGTTAAACAAACACCCTCTACAGCCACACTCGCGCCGATAGTTAAATTATTTAATAGTGCATTATCAAAATCAATAATAAGGGTGTTTAAGCCCGTTTTTTTATCGACAGCGATAATATCAGCGATGCGCTGAACAATACCTGTGTACATAATTAGCTCCTGAATTTAAGTATTTTCTTGTTCTCACACGCCGCGTCAATGCCCGCAGTTAAACTTGACTGTTCGTAACCGCGTAGCGGTGAGATGTTTGTAGCAACAAAATATAAACACAATCAAGCCCCGTAGGGGTGAAATGTTTGTCCTCATTACATTTCACCCCTACGGGGCTAGGCTCTGTTGACATTTGGTAAAATCGCTAACTATATCAGTAAGTTATGATTTTGCTATATATCTATAACTGGTTGTTTCTGAATGACTATTCCCGAAATGTCAACAGAACCTAGGAAATCATCTAAAACGGTCAGTCTACAAACATTTTACCCCGCTGGGGTTTAATGACAATGACGCACCGCGTTGGGCATCAATTAGGTAAAAATGGATTGGGCTGATTGGCTTGCAGTTTATGCAGCCCTTTGCTCATAAAATCACCCAGATATAAAAAACCATTGGTGCTTAAATGGGTGTCATTGGGCATATAAAAATCTTTAATCAAATGACTTTGTTGCATAAATGGCGTACCTATATCAGGTGCGATTATTTCGGGATACTCCGCCAATTTTTGCCAGATATTCTGATAAGGATGTTTATTCAATTTGCCATAACCCAGATAAACGGTTGATTTATCCGGCACGACCAACCAAATTGGCTGAATCCCTGCTGTTTGTAAACTTTTATTCACCGTCAGTACATTGTCGATTGAATTAAAAGTATCCTTTTTAAAATCGCCGTCCACAAAAATCGCATAATCACATAAACGGTGCGAAAATAACTGGCAACCGTCAAACTTAACCGCCTGTACCGCGCCTGATTTTAAATGTTTTTCAGGTAAATCCAGCGATAATTTAATAGTGTTATACAGGGCTTTCACGCCCCAATCTGCGCCATTGAGTTTATTGAAAGAAAACAGCTCACGGTTGATAAAGGGAAACAGCGGGTAATTAGAATTAATAATTACATCATGTTTGACAATCGGTTCGCGTATCGGAGACAGTACCTGCATACGTTTTTGAAATAATCGTTCGATACTTTCAATAATAACATATCGCCCTTTAAAGCCCGCCGCGCGTAATGCCTCCCCTAAATCAGCACGCATCGCTTCATCTGTTTTCAGCTCTTGCCATACTATAGTGCTTACTTTCAAACCATCGGCAATCAATTTGGACTGCCAGACGCGTGACACAGAGAATGAATCACCGATAATCAGAATATCCGCGTCATTCAGTGAATAATCTTTAAAATTGTCTTGTGGAATAGCAGGCTGAGGGGCTTGCCAACCAAAACTGCGCTCTGGAAAATTGCCGATGCGGGTTAAATCACCATACAATTTTTCAAAATAAAATTCCATACACCACGCAATCATTGCCATAACAAGCAATGAATAAATCAGGATTAAACTGTATTTTCTGAAACTAATCGGTTGTAAATGGACGTTCATCGTACTTAAAATTGAAAATATAAAAAAGTGGACTGTTTATGCAGATTAATCAGCACAAAATAAGCAATGATGACAATAAAAATTGCGTCCGTTAAGGAGGGTTGCCACGCAAAACGGGTCGGTTTTTTCACCGCGTCCATATTTAAAGCAGGCGAATAATTTGCCATAATCTGCTGTACATTGGGCACTTTAAAGACGATAAATAACCCGACAATCAACAGCTTGATAATGGTATTAGAGCCTAAAGTGATTAAGGTCAACGTCCCCTTAAACTGTGCGCCCACATCTTGCATAACCTGCCAGAACGCACTGAGTTCGCCGTGTTGTTTGGCAAATGAACAGCCATTCAAACCCACCATACCGCTTAGCATTTCGCTGGCAACGCTGAAATTATCGGCACGGAAAAACACCCACCCGACCACGACCGCTAAAAAGGTCAGCAACCCTGCGCCAAACTGTGCCAAACGTCCGCCCTCTTGTCGCCAGCCCATGCGTTCTTTTACACCGCGCCAGCCGTGATTGATGACCAGATACACCCCATGCAAACCGCCCCAGATGACATACGTCCAACCCGCACCATGCCACAAACCGCCTAATAACATGGTAATCAGCAGATTCACATAACGTTTGACTTTGCCGTCCCGACTGCCGCCAAGTGGTATATACAAATAATCACGCAAAAACCGCGATAAAGTCATGTGCCAGCATCGCCAGAATTCGATAATGCTTAACGATTTATACGGCGAATTAAAGTTGATAGGCAGGCGCACATTGAACATCAATGACAAACCTATCGCCATATCGGAATAGCCAGAAAAATCAAAATATAACTGGAGTGAATAAGCCAACGCGCCAAACCATGCTTCAAACAGCATCGGATGCCCACCTGCGCTCACCGCATTAAAAATGGGCGTGGCATAATTGCCAAAACTATCAGCCAATAAGACTTTTTTAGCCAAACCCAATATAAAAATCGTTAAACCAATGGCGATATTATCCCAGTTGACCCGACAGGTTTCGCGCTTGCCGAACTGCGGCATCATTTCTTTATGATGCAGCACTGGACCTGCGATTAAATGCGGGAAATAAGTGACAAACAGCGTGTAATGGACAAAATTATATTCTCTGACTTTGCCTTGATAGGTATCAACCAAAAAGGCAATCTGGGTAAAGGTAAAAAACGAAATACCCAAGGGCAAAAAAACTTTCGCCATCGTAATGGCAGAACCTGTCAGGGCATTAAGATTCTCAACAAAGAAATTGGCGTATTTAAAATAGCCCAGCAGGATTAAATTAATCACTATCGCACAGATTAACAGTAGCTTGGCTCGCCGCGCTTTATCAGCAAGGCTATGCCCTATCATATAGCCCGCGCTGTAATTGAACGCAATAGAGCCGAGCAGTAATCCGACAAAACGCGCATCCCACCAGCCATAAAAGAATAACGAAGCCGCCGCCAACCACAGTGAGGCTAAATGATGACTGAATCGTCCTAAGCCGTAGAAGCCCAAGATAACAAAAGGCAAAAAGGCAAAAATAAAAACGTAAGAATTGAATATCATGAATAAGACTTTTAATTATTTTTAGAATTAAGACCTGCGAGGTTTTAAAAACCTCACAAGTCTCTATACCGACATTATAACTTTAAAGTAGATTTAAGCCTCATTGATGAGCTTTAAACCGGGTGGCAGGGCTTCACCGAAAATCTGTTTTTCTTCTTTTTCATCCAGTTCTTTGACTTGTTCTACCATCTCCAGCCATGAAACAGGGGCTTTGCTGAGTCTTAATTTTTCGCTGATTTGTTGTCGCAGATTGTCGTCAATATCGCGTGCCCTGTCGCCACTCATCCGCGCCATTAACGTGGCTGCAAAACCGATATGCGGATTTTTTTTCCAGTCTTCGTTGAGCATAGCGGTCAGCCATTCACTGACAACGGTAACGGATACAACATTATGGGTACTGCCATGAAACGGTACACGCGCAGCGATACGTCCGACTGCCCACCATGTCTGGCTGGGTTCACTGGATTTTTCCAGCCGCTTTAACAGCCATTCACCCAACTGGCTTTTTTTATCGACTGGCAAGCGTTCCAGCGTTGCAGATAACCGCACCATGTCATCATAACTACGGGTTTTGATTTGTTTGGCAACACCTGCTTGTCGCACGGCGGCAGGATTCAGGTATTTGGCAATATCGGCAAAAATCTGTTCTTGGGCAGCCGCATTTAAACCGCCTGCAATACGTCGCCACACTATCCACCATTCTGCCCAGTTTTGCGTTTCGTTGACGAATTGTAAGCCGTGCGGATAGAGCCTCCACAATTGTTCCACGCGCCAGTCATCTAATGGATAACCAAAACCGGGGCGTAAACAAAAGCCGATTAAACTGAGCCACACGCGCTCATGATGTTCGGAACGGCGACGGAATTTTGCGCTGTCTAATAAGGTGGTGAACATGGCGCGTAATAACGGCGTTGTCCAATCACTGCGATCAGTGCCTAATAATTTTTCTAAATCGGCGCGTAAATTTTTAACCGCTTTCGGGTCGATTTGTTTGGATTTAGAGCCGAATACCGCCTGAATTTTTTCCACTACAGCGGGGAATTGCGTCGGCAACGTCGCATCAGTTGTGAGCGTACCACGCGCTTTTTTGCGAATTTGAAATTCCACATCCCAGCGTTGAGCAGGATTATCGACCGATACGCACTGCATTTTTAACGTGCCGATTTCAGTTTGCGTGACGGCTAAACGCACAATCACTTCTTCATTGGTCTCACTGGCAAACGCCACCGCTAACGGCGGCAAGGAATGAAAGTCATCGGTTATTTCGGTAACATCGCCCGATTTGAATTCATTGTCGCCAGTGGTTGACGCTAAATGAAAGCGCACGGGCGTACCCAGTCGCAAGGCAAAACGGTGATCGGTCAACAGAACTTCATCCCCTTCTTCACTGCCTCTGGGCAAAATACAGATGCCTTTTTGTTCAGTTGCATCGGTATCCACCAGCAAAAAATAACTCCGCGCCGCACCGCCGCCGATTTTCAGTTTTTTATCACGGCGGGCAATTGCGTAACTGACCGCACCAAACGCCACCGCTAATTCAGGGTGTTTATTGTCCAGCAATACGGACGGTTTATGGCACCATGAGTTCAGTAAATCCAAGGTGCGTTGGGTAATCGGTTGACTGCGAAACACGCCGCCATTCAATAGCAACGCATCAGGAACAATGCCCTGCCCTTGCAAAGCATCTTGTGCGGCGGCTTTATGCAGGTTTAAAAAAGCGGCAATGTGTTTGCTGATAGCGGGGTCGGCGGTGTATGGCAAGCCGAATTCCACCACGCCGCTGCGTTTTTTATCGGGTAAATCATTCAAACCTGATAAGGGAAAAAATCCATCTAATGCCAAGTTTCTGACTTCGTCGCGCGTTAAGGTCACCGAACGCGAGCTGCCGATGAGTTTTGAACCGCCGCCTAATAAAGTGACGGTCATTTGCTCAGGTGCGTCTTCGGCTAATAAACGTTCTTTGGCAACGCGGCATTGTTCAATCAGTTGCGATAATTCAGCCGCTGACAGGCGTTTGTCACCTTGATTTAAACGACTTTCCGTCAATCGCGCCAACGCTAAATCAATATTATCGCCGCCCAGCATTAAGTGATTGCCCACACCGATACGGGTCAGTTTCGGTTCGATGTCGCCTTGTTCCACTTTAATTAATGTTAAATCAGTCGTGCCACCGCCGACATCACACACCAGCAATAAATGCACATCAGTCAGTAATTGTTTGAGATTGCCCGCATTGCGCCGTAACCAGTCATAACACACAGCTTGCGGCTCTTCTAACAGGCGCACATTATGCAAGCCAATACTACGCGCCGCTTCCAAGGTCAATGAACGCGCACCCTCATCAAAAGACGCAGGTACGGTAATAACGACATCCTGTTGATTTAACGGCGCGTCAGGGAATTGATGCTGCCAGACGGTTTGAATATGCGCCAAATAACTGGCACTGGCATCAATCGGCGATACTTTACTAATGTCATCCGAACTACCCCACGGCAAAATGTCGGCGTTATGATCCACCGAGGGATGCGATAACCAGCTTTTCGCGCTGGTGACTAATCGCCCTGTGGTTTTCGCGCCTAATACCCGCGCCGCTTCACCGATAATGGCGGGATTGCTTTCACCTGCGGTGGAAAAAACAATATCTTCCGCTGATAGTTCGCCGTCTGCGGGGTGATAACGCACGGAGGGCAATAATGGTCTTGCGTCTACCTGCCCTAAGGCGACTAATTGCTGAACGTGAAACAGTTGAATGTCACGCTGATGGTTATCGGCGTTAGTGTAAGCAACGACGGTATGCGTTGTCCCTAAGTCGATACCGACTAACTACTGTGGAGTTTGATTATGCACGATGATTTTTTCAAAAAGTTGTTCACTATCCGTCCATTATAACGAATGCAGTGATTTAAGTGTTCGTTGTCATTTATTCTAAAGTGGGCGCTAATTCATTCGCGCAGTCGTAGTTGTTTAAAGACGCGAATAAATTCGCGGCTACCTCACAACCAAATTGCATCCCACAACGGATAATCACCAATCCGTTCTACCAACTTTGCGCGTAATGGATTAGCCACAATATAACGTGCAATTCCTTTCACATCCTGTTCTTTACGCAAACCGTGGTCATAAAATGCTTTTTGCCATACCGTTCCTGACTGCCCTAAATATCCATTAACCTGCAATGCAGAACGGGCTTTAAAACACTTCATCACCTCAGAAAGTGTTTTGTGTTCAGTTAATTGAAATAACCAATGAATATGGTCAGGCATAACCACCCACGCCAGAGAATTAACATCCCCCGCCTCGTGCAATACGCGCATTTCATTAACCACCAACCGCCCACAATAAAAATCTTCAAAATAGCGTTTTCGTTCATTAACAACTGTTGTGACACAATAACACCGATAAGCCTCAGAATACCGCCCAATCCGTAATTCATAATCAGGCACAAACACCCCCAAAAGTAGGCGCGAATTCATTCGCGCAGTGTCAACAGCAGAAAGCGCAGAAAGCGCGAATAAATTCGCGCCCACCTTTACCTTGAACAAAAACTCAGACCTAATCTAATTCCCTGCCCATACAGTAGACTTGTTGCACCAGAATAAATAAGAATAGATAATTACTATTATCAATAAAACAGGACTAATAAACGGCTATGAAATTGGGATTATCTGATTTAAAAACAGAAAGGCAGTGTCGGGCGGCGATAGGGATGGAT
>JAUYBJ010000126.1 GCA_030693155.1 Methylococcales bacterium | reverse complement strand
GCTACGCCAATGCCAAAACGCACTGCCGTTTCCATCACTGTCAGCTTTTCTTGTTCTTTTATCAATAATACTTTTTGTCGGAAATCTATTGAGTAGGTCATTGCAATATAAATAATCAAATTATACTACTTTAGCTATATTAACAACGCCGTTAGCAAACAGGCAGCTTTTCGTGCCGCACATCCAACTGCTGGCAATGATTTCAAGCTGGATTTTGCATTCAACGGTACTGGTGCCTTGGTAAATCCAAACGTAGCGACACCCACAGCGAACGTAACAGACAATCTGGTAACGGCTAACAGTGCCAATGCCTTGGTAGTCCCAAACGCAGCGACACCCGCAGCGAACGTAATAGACAATGTAGCGACTGTTAACAGTGCAGAAGCCGTAGTAGACCCAAACGCAACCACACCCACAGCGAACGTAACTAACAATGTAGCGACTGCCAGTGGTACTGATGTTGCGGCGAATCCAAACGTAGCAGAACTCATCACGAACTTAACGGATAAGCTGGTGACTGCCGATGGTGCTAATGCTGTGGTGGATCCAAACGTAGCAACACTCATCACAAACTTAACGGACAAGCTGGTGACGACTAGTGGTGCTGATGCGGTGGTGAATCCAAACGTAGCGACACTCATCACGAGCTTAACGGATAAGCTGGTGGCTGCCAATGGTACTGGTGTCGTGGCGAATCCAAACGTAGCGGCATTCAACGTGAATTTAATGGACGATTTGGTGGCAGCAGTGGCTGCCAACAAAGATCAGTTCCGCTTCCTCAATCATACCTTCAGGCATATTGTCATGGACAATGCGCCCGTTCCCGCCAATGCCCCTTGTGATTACCGTACCCTGTCAACTGTCGCAGACCTTCAGGCGGAAATCACCAACAACCGAATCGTCTGGGAACTTCTGGGGCTTCCTGAGCAAGCCGACAACAACAGGGTTCTCGTCAGTGGTAATCACTCTGGTTTGAAAGATATGAAGTGTACTTCCAGTCCAGAAAAACACCCTGAAATGTTCAATGTTCAAGATGATGACGTGCCATTTGAGACGGGTGCAAATCCGTTATTCATGCAAGCCGCCGCGAATGCCGCGGTGGAGTATCTTGCTTCCGATACCTCCCAGATAAATCAAGCCACCGAGAGGTACATTAGTGAAGTAAATGATGGCAATACTACCGATCGCCTCTTGTTGCCACGCTACCCAACCAGTATTTTCTATAATGTGATGAATCCAGATCAGTTGGTCAGTGAATACAACTATATGTTTCACGATCGATTTGTAGCTGCTGGTCAAGATCCATGCACTGTCGGTGGTGGAGCTCTCTGTACAACTCGGATTTATGCAAAGATTCTGACTGCCGAAGCTAATACGGCACTACAGCACATATTGAGCTTTAAAAAGTATCCGCATTTTTTCCATCAGGGGAATGTTGCCAAATACGACGTAGCGGGTAATACGCTTCAATTTGACTGGTTAAATGCAGTTTATAGCACTTACGAGAAATTGTTTAAGCTTCCCGTCAAGAATATTCCCTATTATTTGATTGGCGATATGACTAAAGACAGTCTCACTGCTAAATCTGCGACCATTAATGCGATATGGGATCGGACGACCAATCAGGTAACCTTGTCCGCAAACAAGACGGTCAACAATCTTTTGGTCACGGGGCTTCAAAGTCAGGATGGAGATTTATACGGAGGTCAGTATATTAAAGCAGTTAACGTCGGAACCATATCGCAGACATTTGCGGTTAATCAAGCGTTGGCGCAATAAGGCAATGCTGGGGTTAATTAGCCAAAAGAAGGGCTTGGCCTGTAGCTGGGCACCGTTTAAATTGATCATCGTTCAATCGCGAAATTGCAGGGTTTTACCTCAGGCTGATAAGTTTGGCAACAAAACCATGCGGGGCAGGGGATATTACTATATCGTGGGCGCGAATCTATCGCGCCCACTTATATTCATTTTACTTAAATGGTGGCACTGGCTTCACACACGACAATACTGCGTGCCAGTACACGTTGAGTATTGCCCTTGATTAACGGCTGTTTGTCACGCGCAATCATATTATCAGGTGATTGTGCGGCAGTATCCATTGCCAGATACCAGCGACGTTGATCTATCACGGGTAGTGGCGCGTCAAACGCGTGGTCTGACATATTAATAATGACGTGTAAATCTTCTTCGGTACTGACATAGCCTGCGAGAGTGAATGCCAGAACCTGAGCGTTACCGTCATGCCATAACGGTTCATTCAAACGAACACCATGCCACGCAATATCAGGAATGCCGCGCGAGGGATCTATACGACCGGTTAAATAACGCGGACGCGCTAAACAACGATGACGATGACGAAAGGCAATCAATTCTTGCGTAAAATGTAACATTTCTTCGCTGTCTTTGTTACGTTGCCAGTTCAGCCACGAAATTTCATTATTCTGACACCACGCATTGTTATTACCGCCCTGTGTGTGCAGAAATTCATCACCCGCCAGAAACATCGGCACACCCTGACTTAAAAATAGCAATGCCATGAAATTACGCGCTTGCTGGCGACGCAGTGTCAAGACCTGAGGATTAACGGTCTCGCCTTCTATACCACAGTTCCAGCTGGTATTATCGTTAGTACCGTCCCGATTTTGTTCACCGTTCGCCATGTTGTGTTTGCCGTTGTAGCTGACTAAATCCCATAGCGTAAAGCCATCGTGACAGGTAATAAAATTGACGCTACAGGATGGTAGGCGATGGTCGTCGGCAAATAAATCACTGCTGCCTGTTAAACAGGTGGCGACTTCGTCTACTAAACCTCTATCCCCGCGCACAAAGCGGCGCATCACATCACGGTAACGACCGTTCCATTCTGCCCAGCGTGTCCCAGGGAATGAACCGACTTGATACAATCCTGCCGCATCCCACGCTTCCGCG
Source organism: Methylococcales bacterium (assembly GCA_030693155.1). Lineage (GTDB taxonomy): Bacteria > Pseudomonadota > Gammaproteobacteria > Methylococcales > Methylomonadaceae > UBA4132. The sequence goes on along the minus strand of JAUYBJ010000126.1, from coordinate 3,054 downwards.
ATAATCGGCGCGTTAATGAGTGAGCGTGATAATTCAATACTCCACGGTAATGACGGATTGGCAAGTACTTCGCCATCTTCGCCGCGTGTAAACACACTAGCAAGGTCAAAACGAAAACCATCGACCCCCATTTCATTCACCCAGTATTCTAAACAGTGAACCAGAAAATGCGTGACCAGCGGGTGATTGCAGTTAATGGTATTACCACAACCCGTGTAATCATGATAATGCTGACGATCAGGCGAGCGGTGATAAAAAATATCATCCAGAATGGCTTTAAAATGAATGGTCGGACCGCCTTCGTTGCCTTCGCTGGTGTGATTGAATACCACATCCAGCAACACGCCCAAATCAGCGTCATGAAAGGCCTGCACCATCTCTTTAAATTCATTGACTGGTTTGGAAGTGGCGCAATAACCGGGATGCGGCGCGTAAAAGCCATAAGGACTGTAGCCCCAGTAATTTTCATTACCCAGTGCCGCTACCCCATCAGGTACATCCTGCTCATCAAACGCCATCACAGGCAATAATTCCACATGAGTAATGCCTAACGCCTTGAGATAAGGTATTTTTTCAATCAAACCTTTAAACGTATTCGGATGCTTTACCCCCGATGACGGATGACGGGTAAAGCCGCCGACATGAACTTCATAAATAATGGCATTATCAAGTGGCTTGGGTTTATAGCGATTAAGGCTGCGATTTTTGCGTGTTAAATCACTCACTATGCCGCGTAAGCCATTACTTGCATTTTTAATCGCCGCAGTGCGTTGCCATTTTTTGTTACTGACGGCACGCGCCCACGGATCTAATATCTCCCACCATGAGTCATCAGGTTTTTGTACCCGCCAAGTATAAAAAGTATTGGCAGGTAGATTTTCAACCGCAACGTGCCATGAAAAAAATGTCCGTTGCACTTCCAAATCCAGCGGGATAACCTGCATCGGTTCATCGCAGGTTTCTGTTTCGTACAACAGCAATTCAACCGCTCGTGCTTCGCGGCTGAAAATAGAAAAATTGGTGGCTTCAGGATGCCATGATGCGCCAGAAGGCGACCGAGAGCCGATATGAGTTATAAAACGTGGAGTAGTGCGCATAGTTATATTCCATCAATAGTTATCAGCCGTGTGTATCACAGTCTTTTGATAAAAAAGAAAGTCTATATTGTACAGTCTATGAGACGGTTTGTATGGAAATAGCAACATAATGGTAAAATTCTGGTTTTATAAGACACTGACCAGTGAGCAGTGTACAATTGGAACTTATTGTTATTTTTGAAGTTTTTATCTCTATGATCCCCGCACCTAATCTATTCAGTTACCGCCCTTATTGGGCAAAGCGTTTTGGTATTTCCCCCGTTTTACCCATGAGCAAAGCCGAAATGGACGAACTCGGTTGGGACAGCTGTGACATTATCCTCGTCACAGGTGATGCCTATATCGACCATCCCAGTTTTGGTATGGCATTAATCGGGCGTTTGCTTGAAGCACAAGGCTTTCGCGTCGGCATTATTTCCCAGCCTGATTGGACATCAGCCAGTGATTTTAAAAAACTGGGTCGCCCCAATCTGTTTTTCGGTGTCACGGGCGGCAACATGGATTCGATGGTCAACCGCTACACCTCGGATAAAAAAATCCGTTCCAATGATGCTTATACCCCAGACGGTGCGGCAGGAAAACGTCCCGACCGTGCGGTGAATGTATATTCGCACCGTTGCCGTGAAGCTTACAAAGATGTAGCTATTATTATAGGTGGTATCGAAGCCAGTTTACGCCGTATCGCTCATTATGATTACTGGTCGGATACCGTGCGTAAATCGGTGTTACTGGATTCCAAAGCCGACTTATTAGTGTATGGCAATGCGGAACGCCAAATAGTTGAAATCGCCCACCGTTTAGGCAATGGCGAAAAAGTCACCGAATTAACCGACATACGCGGTACAGTACATTTTATTAAACAAATACCTGACAGCTACGCGCTGAAAGATTCCACCGATATTGATAAACCAGGCGCAGTGCAACAACCGCAAAATCCGTATCAGGAAGAACCCGCGTGTGATAAAGCTGAAGCCGACACGGTGGGAGCGACTTTAGTCGCGTCTGAAGAAGGCACGATTAAAATCGCACCCACCACCATACGCGTACTACGCGCCAAAACCGTCATTCGCCTGCCTTCATTTGAAGCCGTCAAAGATGACCCTATTTTATACGCCCACGCCTCCCGCGTCATGCACGGTGAGACCAATCCGGGAAATGCGCGACCGCTGATTCAACAACACGGCACACGCGAACTGTGGGTTAATCCGCCACCGATTCCCTTAACCACCAAAGAAATGGATGGCGTGTTTGATTTGCCTTACTCGCGTGTACCACATAAAGAATACGGCACGGCCAATGTTCCCGCGTTTGAAATGATTCAACACTCGGTCAACATCATGCGCGGCTGTTTTGGCGGCTGTACTTTCTGCTCTATTACTGAACATGAAGGGCGCATTATTCAAAGCCGTTCCGAAGATTCCATTATTAAAGAAATTGAAGCCATCCGCGACACCTCGCCCAACTTCACAGGACATATTTCCGACCTGGGCGGCCCAACAGCCAATATGTACCGCCTAGCCTGTAAAGATGAAAAAATTGAAGCCGCGTGTCGTAAACCGTCGTGCGTTTATCCGGGCATTTGCCCTAATTTGGACACCGACCATAGCTCATTAATTAAACTGTATCGCCGCGCACGCGCCTTACCCGGTATCAAAAAAATCTTTATCGCCTCAGGCTTGCGTTACGACTTAGCGGTTGAATCGCCCGAATATGTCAAAGAATTGGTCACCCATCACGTCGGCGGTTATTTAAAAATCGCCCCCGAACACACCGAAAAAAATGTGTTATCAAAAATGATGAAGCCGGGCATGGGAACCTACGACCGCTTCAAAGAAATGTTTGATAAATACTCCAAAGAAGCGGGCAAAGAACAATACCTGATACCCTACTTTATCGCCGCTCATCCGGGTACAACCGATGAAGATATGCTCAATCTGGCGTTATGGCTAAAAGCCAA
>JAUYBJ010000124.1 GCA_030693155.1 Methylococcales bacterium | reverse complement strand
AAACAACCTGTCACACTGGAATTTAACATGATTGCTGAACTTGGACATTTTTCGCTCATACTCACTTTGTGCATGGCACTGGTGTTGGGCTTCGTGCCTATTACGGGCGCGTTTCGCGGACTGGCGGGGTGGATTGCCGTTGCGCGACCTGCCGCTTATGCGCAACTGCTCTTTATGGCATTGTCTTACGGCTGTTTAACCTATAGCTGTTTGACGCATGATTTTTCTGTCAAATACATTGCGACTAATTCCAACACCGCCTTGCCTACTATCTACCTGATTTCGGGAGTATGGGGAGCGCATGAAGGCTCATTATTATTATGGGGCTTGGTGTTGACGGTCTGGACAGCGTTAGTCGCACGCTTTAGTAAAAATATTCCAGAAGCCACCGTGGCGCGGGTGTTGGGCGTGATGGGTTTGGTGTCTATCGGCTTTTTGTTATTTTTATTATTTACTTCCAATCCGTTTGAACGCTTATTTCCTGCGCCATTAGAAGGGCGGGATTTGAATCCATTATTACAAGACGTGGGGCTGGCAATACATCCGCCGATGTTATACATGGGTTATGTGGGTTTTTCGGTGGCGTTTGCCTTTGCCATTGCCGCGTTGTTGGAAGGGCGGTTAGATGCGGCGTGGGCAAGATGGTCGCGTCCGTGGACAAATATGGCGTGGATGTTTTTAACACTGGGTATCGCTTTGGGCAGTTGGTGGGCGTATTACGAATTGGGCTGGGGCGGCTGGTGGTTTTGGGATCCTGTGGAAAATGCGTCGTTTATGCCTTGGTTGGTGGGGACGGCGTTATTGCATTCATTAGCGGCAACCGAAAAACGCGGCGTGTTTAAAACATGGACGGTATTACTGGCGATTTTCGCGTTTTCCTTGAGTTTATTAGGCACGTTTTTAGTGCGTTCAGGCGTATTAACCTCGGTTCATGCCTTTGCCAGTGATCCTACACGCGGCTTGTTTATTTTAATCTTTTTGGCAGTCGTTGTTGGTGGTTCGTTGTTGTTGTATGCGATACGCGCTCCTTATGTGAAAAGCAGTGCGACGTTTGAGCTAGTCTCGAAAGAATCGGTGATTTTGTTGAATAACGTATTGTTGGTGGTCACAGCGGCAAGTATTTTATTAGGCACACTGTATCCGCTGGTGATTGATGCCTTGGGCTTGGGGAAAATTTCTGTCGGCCCTCCGTATTTTAATGCGGTGTTTATTCCGCTGATGGCTCCGTTAGCAATCGCCGTTGGTATCGGGATGTTATTGCGCTGGAAAAAAGACAGCATTCAGGCGTTGGCAGTACGGGTGCGCTGGTTGGCGGGTGCTTGTATAACGGGCGGTTTGTTAGTACCGTTATTGATGCCGTTTTATTCGTGGGCGGCGGTGTTGGGTATCACCCTAGCATTATGGACAACCGCTATCACAGCATTATCGTTAGTAGACCGCGTAGGTAATCAAGGTTTTTCATTGCAACGTTTAGCGTCTATTCCCTCAGGTTTTTATGGCATGACTATCGCGCATTTAGGTATCGCGGTATTTGTTATCGGTATCACGCTTACGTCTGTATATAGCGTAGAAAAAGATATACGCCTCGCACCTGAGGAAAGTGTGGAACTGTCTGGTTATGTGTTTCAATTTCACAATGTCAAGGAGACCGAAGGCGTGAATTATGTCGCTCAACAGGCGTTTGTCACAGTGTCACATAACGGCGAACAAGTGGCGCAACTTGAACCGCAAAAACGGGTGTATAAAGTACAAACCATGCCGATGACCGAAGCGGCGATTGATGCAGGTTTGTTTCGGGATTTATTCGTCGCTATCGGCGAGCCGTTAGGTAAAAATGGCGCGTGGAGTTTACGAATTTATTATAAATCGTTCATCCGCTGGATATGGCTGGGGGCGATTTTTATGGCAGTGGGCGGTTTGTGTGCCGCGTGTGACCGACGCTATCGGCTGGCAGTTAAGACGCAATAAAATAGGTAAACACGCTATTCGCCAATGATGGCGAATAGCGATTGTCAGCAAGCGAAACGCGGAATACCTGTAATTTTATCAGTATTCATGTTGATATATTTCAAACCGACCAGCGTTTTACCTTCGCTGTCAATATCCATCCACACCACTTGTGCCTCACCTTTTAAATTCAAACTTTTAAATTCAAACGCTGTGGTTATGCCTTGCGCGATAATAATTGTTTCTGCCAGTCGAATCATTAAACCTTCAACTGATACATTGATAGCCTGAAAATCATACTGTTTATTATTCAGTAAGATTTTCCCTGCAACTGCCATATTTTTTCGATACACTTTTCTTTTGTAATACACATTATCAACGTTGTAGCTAATCTCTTTAAATTTTAGAGCCAGTGAATCATAACGCCCGCTGCCATTTACCCTGACCACTTCGGCAGTTCCTGCTAAACGTAATTTGGGCAAATAAAAATCAATTATTTTCGACGCGGACGCATCATCAATAAGACTTTCAGGGTTTTCAGGGCGGGTTAACTGCACGAGCGCACCCGTCAAAGAGATATTGATAACAGACACCTCCTGTTCTTCGTCATTAATATAAACAAGACCGCTGGTTATCAGCTTCTTACGATACGCGCGTTGTGACTCTGACTTCATGACTGCCCTTGTCCATTGATAATGTCTTTACAATACTATTAGAAATTAAGATTTAAATTCGTCATCCATACTTTATTATTTTGATCGCCTGCGGGGCTTCTTTTCCAGACGTGCTGGTATAAAAAGCCTGTTTCAATCTGAAACTCAGGCGCGAAACGATAACCAAAACCCAGATAGGCGCGGTTTTGTTGTGCGCCTGCCTGTAATTGCGCGTTATGAGCATTGTCGTTGAGGTTGAAAAAAATCTCATCAGAGGCAATTACCGACCACGCAGTATGATCAGGAATTAATTGCTCTACACGGATTCGGGTACGCCAACGAATACTGGGATCAGAATTGCGCGGTAAAAAACGTTCCTCCAAGCGGTTGCGTACTTCCCAGATAAAGTGTTTTTCATTCGCCGTATCCCGCCAGCTGAACCCCTGAAATGCCCGATTTTCAATCAGGTAGTGATTAGAGCTGGGACTGGTGGAGTCAGCTGACATAAAATAACCGACCCATAAGGTCGCTTTTTCATTCATCGCCCAGCCTAACGCAGGTCTTATCATTGTGCTGGTTAAATGGGAATTATCATTGCCTACACGTTGCTGAAATTCTAAAAAACCGCGCAGATGTTCTGTGAGGTTGACATTGATATTGACGGGTATCCACGTCTGAAAATCAGAGGTAGGGGTGATAGCGTGTACGTTGCTGCTTGCCATTAACCCGCCTATTACAATAATAGACCTCATCCGAGTTAATGGATATTTGAATATAGCTAAAGTAGTATAATTTGATTATTTATATTGCAATGACCTACTCAATAGATTTCCGACAAAAAGTATTATTGATAAAAGAACAAGAAAAGCTGACAGTGATGGAAACGGCAGTGCGTTTTGGCATTGGCGTAGC
>JAUYBJ010000123.1 GCA_030693155.1 Methylococcales bacterium | reverse complement strand
CAACCGATGAACTTAAAGAACGCATTTTGAAGTTTATTGCGTTTTTCAACGCAACGCTGGCTAAACCTTTTCGATGGACTTATATTGGCAAACCTTTGGTCGTGTGACACACCCTGCGTATTTTCGGTTTGGTGTACTAGACACTTATACAGGACGCATTAGCTTTGATTTTTTTTCGTGCCTTTCGTGCCTTTCGTGCTTTTCGTGGACTATTGCTTTTTCATGCGTAACATCAGTTATTTATTTCTGAACCACAGGCTTAAACACCGCATACACCTCAAACTCAAAGCTGACTTGATAAGCGCGATATTTATAATAATAAGCGTGGTAAGCGTCCTCATAAATAAGCACTGGTTCACTGCGTTGTGCATCAGCGTCAGAACGTTTGTGCGTGAATTCATGCTGGGTAATGTCGTACGACTTACCGTTTATGGTCACTGCCCCTGCGTACTGGTCATGAATCAAATCGGTGTTTTTACTGTCGGGTTAGCTGCTTAATTGCAGGTTTATATCCACGTTAAACGGGATTTTATCGCCCTTGTTATCATACAGCGCGTAACTGAATGTTTGCTGTTCTTGTACTTTATTTTCTTTTACTAACGATGAAACATAGCGTTGCACACTGGGCAAACGCAGTTCTTTAAATTTCAGTTCGATATTGTTGATGCCGCGCTGAATATCCAAATCCGCATAATAACGGTATGAATGCGTCACCTCATAATGCACGATATGTTTCCCACGTTTAATATCGGTGATGACTTTTCTGGATTGGTCGATTTTTTCTCCTGCCAAGGCAATAGGCTGTGCATTGTCCAAATACATTGCCTCTGGATAAAAACGCACAAAATACACCTCGGCTTTTTGCAGATAAAATACGGCGGCAGTAAGTGCGACTGTGACCAGCACTAATATCACGCTGGTGAGCAGTTTGGGAAAACTGCGTTGTTTATTCCCCTGTAGCGGGGCTTTGGGAATCGCGTGTTCACGCGCCAGCACTTCATAAATTTCAATCGCTTCGTCGATACCTTTAAGATAATAGCGTCCATGATTTTGCCACTGGATATTTTTATGATTCGCCAACCAGCCTTTGGCACTGTCAAACACGGTGTAACTCAAATAAATCTGCCCACCATCGGCGAGACTTTCAATCCGCGCGGCGCGATTGACATGACGACCAAACACATCCGCCTGCAAAGTATTACCTATAGACACCTGCCCCGTATGCAGACCGATACGCACGTTTATCGGCTCAAACTCTTGTTGTGCGGCGTTGAAGTCATCCAGCCGTTGCTGAATTTTTAACGCGCGTTCTACCGCCACACTGGGTTCAGAAAACACCGCCATCACCGCATCACCGATAAATTTGATGATTAAGCCCGCGCCGTCTTGTTCAATAACCTGCGTTAAAATTTCATCGTGATGCGTTCTAAATTGCGTCGCGTATTGCTCACCTTTTTGTTCAGTCAGATCCGTAAAACCTTTGATGTCGGTAAACATAATGGTCAATACGGCGGTATTTTTGCTTTGAATATACGACTGAATACTTAAAATTTCTGCCGAACTGACCGCAATGTTATTTGTCTCATTAGCATGGTTCATAAAAGCCTCTTATTTGTTTGACGGTTGCAGATTACCACGAGCGGTTATAATAAAATGACGATTCTGTCCAAAAATTCATTGATAAATTATGCTCAATACCGATACTGGCAACCAACCCAAAGACGCTAAATTAAGCATTCACCAAGTGCTGCACTGGTTGCAGGACGACTGTTTAATTTCCGCCAGCGATTATGAAAAATGCCTACATTATGGCACAACGTCCAAAAGCCAAACCAAACACCCGCTGAATATCGTGATTGATTGCGGAGTCGGCGATCAAACCCAGTTTGGCAAGCCGTTTACACTGGAAGAACTGACGCGCTGGCTCGCAAAGAAAGTTAATCTGCCGTATTACTACATCGACCCGTTAAAAGTTGATGTCGCTACCGTAACGTTAATTTACAGCCACGCCTACGCGCTGAATTATAAAATCCTGCCGATTAGTGTCCGCCCCGAAGAAGTGGTCATTGCCACCGCCGAACCCTTTGTGCGCAGTTGGGAAATTGATGTCGCCAAAATTCAAACAGGACAAATCAAGCGCGTGCTTGCCAATCCCGATGAAATTATTCGTTATTTAGGCGAATTTTACGCCTTCGCCAAATCGTTAAAAGGCGCGACCGACAACTCGGCGGGCAAAGCCACCAACACCATCTACAACTTTGAACAACTGATTGAACTGGGCAAAGCCAGTGATTTAGATGCCAATAATCAGCACGTCGTCAATCTGGTCAACTGGTTATTACAGTATGCGTTTGATTTACGCGCCAGTGATATTCATATCGAACCGCGCCGCAAACAGGGCAACGTGCGCTTTAGAATCGACGGCATTCTGCACGACGTTTACCAACTGCCGGCGGCGATTATGGCGGCGGTATTGAGCCGCTTAAAAATCATGGGACGCATGAACATCATTGAAAAACGTCTGCCGCAAGACGGACGGATTAAAACCCAAAGCGTGCAGAAAAAAGAAATTGAATTACGGCTGTCCACCATGCCCACCGCGTTTGGCGAAAAAATCGTCATGCGGATTTTTGACCCCGAAGTATTGTTACGCAACTACCAGCAACTGGGTTTCAATGAGCGTGAACAAGTCATCTGGAACGCCATGATTCAACACTCGCACGGCATTGTATTAGTCACGGGCCCCACAGGTTCAGGTAAAACCACCACCCTGTATTCCACACTCAAACACCTTGCCACCTCGGAAATTAACCTCTGCACCGTCGAAGACCCGATTGAACAAATCGAACCCAGTTTCAACCAAATGCAGGTACAACCCAATATCGGACTCACCTTCGCCAGCGGCATTCGTACCCTGATGCGTCAAGACCCCGACATTATTATGGTCGGCGAAATCCGCGATTTAGAAACCGCTGAAATGGCAATCCAAGCCTCACTCACAGGGCATTTAGTATTTTCCACCCTGCACACCAACAACGCGCCCTCCGCCATCACGCGGCTGTTAAACTTAGGCGTGCCTGATTATCTGATTCAACAAACCATCTTGGGCGTAATGGCGCAACGCTTATTACGGCTATTGTGCAAATCCTGCAAAAAACCCGTCAGCATTGATGATGAACAATGGTTCAGCTTAATCGCCCCGTTTAAAGCCAAAAAACCCGCACAGGTTTATCAAGCAGTCGGCTGTCTGGATTGTCGGCAAACAGGCTATCTGGGCAGAATCGGTATTTATGAAATCCTCGTCAACTCCCCTACCCTGAAAAAATTAATGTCCGCCGACAGCGACAACACCCTGCTGCAAAAACAGGCGATTGCCGAAGGAATGCGCCCGTTACGCCTAAGTGCCGCCGAAAAAGTCGCCGCTGGCTTAACCAGTATTGACGAAATGATCCGCGTCGCACCTGAGACGATGGAGTTTTAAATGTTACCCTAACCCATCCCCTCAACCCTTACATGACCACACCATGAAAAACCCACTAGAAAATAGCCTTCCCCAACAAGGCATCACCCTGATTAATGACGCATTAGAAAAATATGCAAACAATCAACAACCCATAGATGATTTTCTCTACCAACTGCTAAGCGACTCCAACGCCTACAGCTCCGAAGCCGACATAAAGCAAACCGTGGTGCAGATTTCCGCCACTATTGACGCAATCAGTCTGGCGTATTCAGACATTCAACGCTATAAAAGCAACGGGTTATCGTTAAATATCTGGTTACGCGACAACCTGAATAAAGCTATAAAAGACCTGCCGCAAACCGAACAAGACAGCATTATTGAAGCGGCAAAAACCGCCATGAATAGCGGCAATGTTGCACTGTTCAAACAACTCAGCAATGGCGAAACCGATATAAATGTCATCGCTGAATTAGCCTCCAGCAGTTTTACCGATTTAAACAAAGACGCGATAGCTACCAACTTAAAAGACGAGCTGAAACTCAACACCTTGCTCAGTGCTATTGCATTGGAAACAGTCAGCACCGACAGCCAACAGGAAAGCACGATTGCACAAGCCTATTTTGATGCCCCGTTAGATGCCGAAACCGACAACGATGTTAAAAAAGTTGTCGCGGCGGCGGTTGAGATTGCCAAAAAGAACAAGCTGTTAGTTGAAGAGCTGAACGAAGCCTCCACGATTCAAATCACCGCCACGGTTGACGCAGGTTTAACCTCAGCAAAAGTTGCCTATAAAGTCGAACAAAAGGAACTTGAACCGATAGACGCGCTGGATTACCTGATTGATAAAGCCGCCGCCAGAGTTATGGCGGTAGTTGATGTTACTTGTAAAACCGTTGGTGGTAATATCGGGGCGACTGTTGGCGCGGCGATTGGTGGATTATTTAATCCCGCAGCGGCGGTGCTGGGTGCAAAAGTCGGGCGCGTTATCGGTGCGGCGGCGGGTAAAAAAGTTGCGGAGCTTGTAAATACAGGCGTTAGCATTGTTGCCAGTGCGGCAAAATCGGCAGTTAGAACGGTTTGTGAGACAGCAAGCCGTGCTTGGGAAGGCGTTAAATCGGTTTGGAACAGTATATTTGGTTAAAATTACGGAGTACAAACCTAGGTTTGTATTCCAGTGTGTAGGTCGGGATAAGCCTGTTTGAGCGTCAGCGAAAACAGGCGTTCCCGACAATTCGACTAATGCTTTGCGCTTTGTGCATAACCCGCATAATAATTCAATATATTGGTTAAATGCTGATTCAGGCTGACACCTTCATTATCAGCGGTTTTAGCCAGCATTCGATGCAGGCTTTTAGATAAACGTAACGCGCCCACTGTAATCATCCGCAGGAATAATAGGCGGCTTCCCTGTTCAGCAAATAACACCGCCGTCACCTCAATAGTATCAATTGCCAAAGCGTAGGCTTCTTCAAAGCTGTCCGCATATTCGGCAACATCAGGTAATTCAGCAATTCGTGCTTCAAAGCATTCTTCACCGTCAAAATGACCTTTACGAACAGTAATCGTATATTCCGATGCGTCAATCATCATGATTTAACTCCCCTTTGTATTGTTTGAGAATTTTTATAATTCCGCTGATATAGCTGGGTTTAATTTCTGGATTTTTACC
>JAUYBJ010000120.1 GCA_030693155.1 Methylococcales bacterium | reverse complement strand
TGGCGCGGGCGCGTCTTCTTGCGCGCACTTTCCAATAGTTCACGAATCTGTTCAAACTGTTCTCGACTAATGTCACTCGGATATTTTTTTCTCATCCTGCTATTATTACTTAATTACTGTAGATTTTGAACAGGTTCTTAGCAATATTTAAAGCTGAAAGTAAACAATAGTATCGAGCAATAAGCAGAGCAATGCAGGGATTTTGCAAGGATTCATATTGAACTTTCAAATATTCAATAGCCATTAATAATACCTCTTGTTGATCATTATCAGACATAGCTGTTTTCCCTTAATGTTCAGATGATTCTTTCATTGTTGATTTCACTGCGGTTAAAAATAATTTCCAAACCGTTTTTTTTGAATCAGCATCCAGACACTTAAAATCTACCGCATGAATGTATCCACTTTTAATGAGTGATGCTAAAGCGTTGGGTGAAATGGCGATGTGTACTAAGTTATTTTCCATATCGAAACCAAATTGGATTTTCTTTTATCTAAATAATAATGATTCTTATTTGTAAGTCAAGAAATTATGATTCTTGTTGACAGCTAAAAAACGAAAAACCAGACATTACAAATGTTCGTGACTTGGTTGTTTCTGTCATAAAGGAGTAATATGCGACCTGCTACAATACCGCATTTAAGCACATTCCTATTCAAATTATGACCCATTGTAATATTCTCGTTGTTGAAGACGAAGACGCTATCAGAGCCATGTTAATCATGGTGCTTGAGCAAGCTGGTTTTTCACCTATTGCGGCGGCAGACGCGCAAGAAGCACAAAAAGCTCTGGAGGAAGATCTGCCTGATTTAATCCTGCTGGATTGGATGTTACCCGGTATCAGCGGTGTCGAATGGGCGCGACGTTTGAAAAAAGAACCCATGTATCGGGACATCGCCATTATTTTATTGACGGCACGCGGCGAAGAAGAAGACAAAGTACGCGGGCTGGAAATTGGCGCGGATGATTACGTCACCAAGCCGTTTTCACCTAAAGAATTAGTGGCGCGTATTCGTGCCGTGTTGCGCAGAACGGGTAAACTGCAAGGTTCGACCTCGGTTGTGCTGGGCGATTTAACATTGGATACCGAGCAACATCGGCTCACCGTTGGCGATCAGCAACTGGAAGTCAGCCCCACTGAATTTCGCTTAATGCACTTTTTTATGACCCATCCCGATAAAGTGTACAGCCGCACCCAATTATTGGATCAAGTGTGGGGACGCAGTGTGTACATTGAGGAACGCACTATTGATGTGCATATTCGCCGCCTTAGAAAAATTCTGGCTGAACACAATCGGGAAGAGTTGGTGCAGACAGTACGCGGTTTTGGTTATCGGTTTTCCCTAATAGATTAAGATTTATGAATGCTTGGCACAAAGAAATAACCATTGCGTTACTGCTGTTTGTCATCGTCACTATCGTCGGCGGGATTACAGGCTGGTTTCTACACCTGACCTTATTGCTGGTTTCATGCCTGCTTATTCATCAGGTCATTCAAATTCACCGTTTTGAAAAATGGCTGGGTAGAATGTCGGGTGGTGCTCATCCCAACGTCAGCGGTGTATGGGAAGAAATTTATTATCATGTCTATCGCATTAAAAAAAACAACAAAAAGCGTAAAAAGAAACTCGGTAAAATGATTGACCAGTTTCGTCAATCCACCGAAGCCCTGCCCGATGCGGCAGTTGTGCTGGGCGCGAATGATGAAATTGAATGGACGAATAAAGCCGCGCGGGATGTGCTCGGACTCCAGCAAAGCGACAAAGGGCAGCGCATTCCTAATCTGGTTCGCTTTCCTGAGTTTATTCGTTATATGAGCTCAAACGATTATTCCGAACCTGTTATTGTGCCTTCGCCCGTCAATAATCACATTACCTTATCAGTGCGCATCGTGCCTTATGGCGCGGGCTTGCGTTTGATGATAGCGCAAGATGTCACGCAACTTAAAGTCATGGAACGGATGCGCAAGGATTTTGTCGCTAATGTATCCCATGAATTACGCACGCCATTAACGGTCTTAAAAGGTTATCTGGAAACTTTACAGGATATGGATGATGGTGATTCGCCCGTATTAACCGCCTCTTTTCATCAAATGCTGGGGCAAACGGAACGGATGCAACATCTGGTCGATGATTTATTATTATTAACCCGTCTTGAATCGCCGCAGAAAAAAACCGCGTGTGTGAATGTGCCTGAATTATTAGGCGAGATTTGTCGCGAAGGCGATACCCTGTCCACCAAACGCATAGAGCTGAGCTTGGAAACCGATAGCTATATCATGGGTGACGAGCAGGAATTACGCAGTGCATTTACCAATTTATTGGGCAACGCGCTGAAATACTCACCTGAGGATTCAATTGTGAAAGTGCGCTGGTATAAAACCAATAATGGCTTGACGTTGGCGGTAGAAGATCAGGGCGAGGGCATAGCCAAATCAGAAATCAGCCGTATAACCGAGCGATTTTATCGTGTGGAAACCAAACGCCAGAAAAAAGTCAGCGGCACGGGTTTAGGTTTGGCAATCGTCAAACACGTTCTCATGCGTCACGATGCCCAATTAGTGATTAACAGCGAATTGGGTAAAGGCAGTTGTTTTAGCTGCCACTTTCCGATTAAACGCCTGTGTCACTAAGCGACGGATTCAACACGCAAACTGTCCGCCGACTGATGTAACCAAAAATGCTGCAAGCCGCCATCCGTGCCGTACACGGCAGTGAGAAACTCGGCTAACAACTGCAAGACATGATAGACATTCGCATCATTGGACGTATTCAGATACGTCACCAACGGCTCCAGTGATTGCAATAACTCAGGACTCATGCCCGCGCGATTAAGCTCAATAACCTGTCGGAATGAATCCAGACACCCGCTCCACCAATGACCGACCGCCGCACCCTGAAAATCTCGCCCAGCCAGTTCATCCAGTCTGAGTTGGCATAACACGCCTTCCAAGCCTTCCAGCAAAGAATTCACCACAATCATACGCCCGTCAAAACCTACTCGGGTGTAGTAATGCTCTAACGATTGATAGGCACTCTGTCCATTCGACCAATTGCTATAATCATAAGCAAACCACGCCGTATTAAGACTTGCTATCCGTCCAGAATCCGCCAACACAAAGCGCAATAATTGATCGTGATGAGCAAACTTAAGTGGATGCTGGCGAGCAAAATTAAAATACCGTTGCCAGATTTTACGACTATAACAACCGTAAAAACTCACCGCAATATCACAAAAAATCCATTGCGTTAAGCGTTCCGCTAATGATTCACCGCTTAAATCAGGTGCGTTGGCAATGCTCGTGCCTTCGTGCGCATAACGCACCGTCGGCGCACAAAAACCGACTTCATTCGTTGCATTGGCAATCGCAGTCCCCAGTGCCTCAATGCCCACAGGGAAAAAGGTATCATCATCGGTGGCAAATACAATATAGTCACGAGTCGCCGCCGCAAAAGCCGCTAAAAAATTATCCATTGCCTTACAATCTGCTTCGGTTTCAGCAAACACAATCACATCACCGAACTCCTCGCGTAAGGTGCGTTGTTTTTCTATAAAACCAGAATTATCCGCAATCACCACCTCAAACCCCTGATTCAAGAATAAATCCACCGTCAAAATCAAACGGCGCATACTCGGCGCATCAAAACGATGACTGGGAATCACCACGCTGGCATTAATTTTTTTCATCAAAGGTTCTCAAGAATTAAAAAGGTATCGTTTTGTAGATCCGTGCGTATCTAGTCCGTCACTGCCCACAGTTAAGTCTGGCTGGTCGTAACCGCGTAGCGGTGAATGGTTGTAGCAACGCAATATAAACATAACCAAGCCCTGTAGGGGTGAAATGTGTGTTTCTCATCCAACATTTCACCCCTACGCGGCTATGTTGTATCTAAACACTGAGTCTACAAACATTTTACCCCGCTGGGGTTTTTCCTTAACTGTGGGCAGTGAGCCAGTCCGTAGGTTGGACAGAGGTACGAAACCCAACATTAACGCGGGTTGTGATGGGTTGCGCTGTCGCTCTACCCAGCCTACTACACCGTCAGTTTAGTTATGACGGGTAAGATTACTTAGACCTGCGAGGTTTTAGAAACCTCGCAGGTCTTTATCACATCGTCATAATAAAATGGACTGACTACTACGATCTATTTTTATTTGTGTTCTTCAACAGGTGCTGGAGTCTCGGTGGCTTTTGGTGTTTCAGCAGGTGCTGGAGTCTCGGCGGCTTTTGGCGTTTCAACAGGCACGGGTGTCTCAGCCGCTTTTGGTTCTGTAGCAGGTAGCTTTGCCTCAGCCGCTTTTTTTGCATCAGCTGCCTTTTTTGCTTCTCTTTCCGCTGCTTTTTTCGCCAGTGCAGCCTTTTGATCCGCTGCTTTAGTCGCTGCTACGGGGCCGGTTTCTTCCGCCAATACAACCGATGGCGTGACCAGCACAGACATGACACAAACACATAATGGCAAGGTGAGTTTTTTTAAATTGATATGTAACATAATGACCTCTTTGGCTGGAATGGTGATTCAACATAAGTGTAACTCGGTCAGTCCCGTAGAAAATTGAGGGGCAAACTCGAATGATTATTCTAACCGTTATTTCAACAAGATATAAGGGCGGGTTTTGTTGCGTAGGTCGGAATAAGCTCACCCAAGCGGTAGCGCAGGGTGAGCGTTTCCGACAACATGAGGTTTATCGTTGTCGGAAACACCTATTTTCGCTATCGCTCAAACAGGCTTATTCCGACCTACAAGGCTGATTTATTTCTCGTTCCCAAACTCCAGTTTGGGAATGCCTATTGCCAAGCTCCGCTTGGTGTGTCAATAGAATAAAGCAAGATTGATAACGATTAAGCATCAAGCAGAGCTTGAGGGTAGGCATTCCCAAGCAGAGCTTGGGAACGAGAAATTTTCATGGTGCTGGGTCTGTCGATGATTTTCCTCGACAACGGACATCCGCAACTGGCAGCGTTAGGCTTCTTAGCAGCGTTATTTCATGCCTTCAACCATGCGCTGTTCAAGAACCTGTTGTTCTTAGGCGCGGGGATGATTCAGCAACAAACCCATGAGTTGAACATTGATATGCTGGGCGGCTTGATTAAAAAAATGCCGCACACCAGCGCGGTGTTTTTAGTCGGTTGTATGAGTATTTCTTCCTTGCCATTATTTAACGGCTTT
>JAUYBJ010000215.1 GCA_030693155.1 Methylococcales bacterium | reverse complement strand
AAAGCCGTTAAATAATGGCAAGGAAGAAATACTCATACAACCGACTAAAAACACCGCGCTGGTGTGCGGCATTTTTTTAATCAAGCCGCCCAGCATATCAATGTTCAACTCATGGGTTTGTTGCTGAATCATCCCCGCGCCCAAGAACAACAGGTTCTTGAACAGCGCATGGTTGAAGGCATGAAATAACGCTGCTAAGAAGCCTAACGCTGCCAGTTGCGGATGTCCGTTGTCGAGGAAAATCATCGACAGACCCAGCACCATGAAAATAATGCCGATGTTTTCCACTGAGCTATAAGCCAACAAGCGTTTTAAATTCGGCTGCATCATGGCGTATAAAATCCCGCCCAAGGCAGATACTGTACCGATGACCAATAACACCACGCCCCATTGCCACTGCACTTTAGCCAGCAAATCAAAACTAAAGCGTATCAAACCATATAACGCCACTTTCAACATTACGCCGCTCATCAGCGCGGAAATATGCGACGGTGCAACAGGATGCGCTTCGGGCAACCAGACATGAATCGGCACAATACCCGCTTTCATACCAAAACCTAACACCGCCAAGCCAAAGGCGATACTTGCCCACGTTGTGGATAACTGTGCGTGGCGCAAGGCATCAAAAGTGAAACCATCAGAAAAACTCGCCAATACGCCAAAAGCTAAAGTAATGGCTAATGCGCCCACTTCTGCCATTAACAAATACAAAAAAGCGGCGCGGCGATTGGCAGCGTGTTCGTGTTGAAATGCTACTAAAAAGTAACTGGCAACCGACATCAATTCCCACGCAATCATAAAGACAAACGCATCGTCAGCAAGTAACACCAACAGCATACCCGTGACAAACAGACCAGTGAATAAACCCAAGACGGCGAATGGATGCTCGTGTTCTTTATAGTGATGAACGTACCCTGGCCCGTATAAACTGACCGCACCGACGGCAATACCGATGATTAAAAAGAAAAACCCTGATAAAGCATCAAAACGAATATGCCAAGGCAACCACGGTAAACCTAAAGGGATTTGGTCGGTCACGACCGTGTTGCTTATCAGCACGCTTAAGCCTGCCAATACTGCAAATACCCCCGATAAACCCAGTAAAATAAACACCACTTGCCGTAAAAAAGTCGGGTAGTGATGTTCGTCCAAGCAACGGTTTATAAAGCGGGAAGGGGTTGTTAAATACTGTTGCCGTAGTGATAACAGGGACTGCCGCTGATTGCTTAGCAAGGCTAATAAACCAGACGCAAAACTGAATAGCACTGCGCAATAGGCTAGAAATAGAATCATAATGAATACTCATAAAGAGTGATTGTCGAAGACCTGCGAGGTTTTTAAAACCTCGCAGGTCTTACTTTCATCTCGCTCCTGTGCGCTGCGGTCTGTTTTCTTCAACGCGGCGCGTAGGGGAACGAGAATACGAGAACAATTAACCCGCCTTCACGCGCCGCGCCGCCAACGGATGTTCTGAGAAAGATTCGTGATATTCCATGCCCAAAAATTCACACTTGCCGCCTTGTGCTTCATAAGCGTGTTGAAAATCATGAAAGAATTCCATCACGGTATGGTCAAGCAAATAGGTATCGTTGAGTTGAAACACGATAGTTTTACCATTTTCTAACTTAGCCAGTGCATCTTTTAATGCCATGAAATTAGAAAATACCGCCGCGCCGCTGATTTCAATAAAAATAGTGTCCGCTTTTTGCTCAACGCTAAAGTGAATCTTGAACAA
Source organism: Methylococcales bacterium (assembly GCA_030693155.1). Lineage (GTDB taxonomy): Bacteria > Pseudomonadota > Gammaproteobacteria > Methylococcales > Methylomonadaceae > UBA4132. Next base: position 6,586 of record JAUYBJ010000215.1, on the reverse strand, counting down.
ATTACTGAAATTAACGCCGCGTATTAAATGAATCGTCAGTTTAACCAGAATACCAATCGCCACACCGACTAATAAATCAGTGGCAATCACGCCAATCACGGTGACGGTGAACATAAAAAATTGTTCTTTACCAATGCCCATGACTTTGGCAAATTCTCTGGGTGACGCTAAGCGAAAGCCCGTAAATACCAGCAACGAAGCCAATGCCGCCAAGGGAATACTGTGTATCAAACGGGGAAATAACACCACGAACAATAACAATAACGTGCCGTGAAAAAAGTTTGCCCAACTGGTTTTTGCGCCATTGTTGACGTTTGCCGAACTACGGACGATTTCTGCAATCATCGGTAAGCCACCGACACAACCCGCGACCAAGTTACCGACACCGACTGCGGTTAAATCTTTGTTTAAATTTGAATGCCGTTTATAAGGGTCTAATTTATCGACTGCCATTGCACTGAGCAGACTTTCTAAACTACCGACTAAACTAATCGTGACGACCGCTTCCCAAAATTCCACCGTGGCGATTTTGGAAAAATCAGGAAAATAAAAGCCAGACATAAAGTTGTCTGAAATGGCGACCAGAAACTTGAGCCCGATGGTTTCTTCATGGTGCGGTAAAAAATGCGCATCGGGTAAAAACAAATACAAATGCTCATGCTCCAAGTCGAAATACCGCGCTAATGCAATACCGACCAGTACCACCACCAGCGGCGCGGGAATCATTTTCAGGGTTTTATTGTTAATCATCGACCACGCAATCAGAATAGCCAGTCCTGAAAAACCGATAATGGCAATCTCATGATTCATGTTCATCAGACTGTAAGGAATCTGTGCTATGGTGGAAATTAAACTGCCTTTCTCAGGCGTAACACCCAGCACCACATGAATTTGTTTTGCCATGATAATGATGCCGATGGCTGCTAACATTCCATGCACCACGGACGCAGGAAAAAATGAACTCAAGCGACCCGCTTTAAATACGCCCATTAAAATTTGTATCACGCTAGCCACGACAATCGCCGCCAGTGTAAAACGATAGCCTGCCATTGCATCACCGTCACCCAATGACTGCACCGCATCGTAAACCACGACAATCAAGCCCGCCGCAGGGCCGTTAATGGTGACATAAGAGCCGCTGATACGCGATACCAGCACGCCGCCGATAATCGCGGTGATGATGCCTGCTGAGGGCGGAAAACCCGAAGCCATCGAGATACCCAAACACAGCGGCAGTGCGATAAGAAATACTAAAAAACCTGACAATAAATCACTGCGCCAGTTTTCTTGTAAACCTGCCAAGCCCGTTTTGGGCAGGTTTGAAAGAGAGGCATTCCTCATAATGTGTTCTCAATTAAAAATAACTAACTTTAATATAAAAGCACACAGTATGCCAATTATTAAAAATATAACCTACTGTATATAAACGTTATTTTTATAAAATAAAAATAACTTATAAAAAGTAATGGTGCAAAACAACCAGTTAGCGGTTGTTTTGCACCATTTTTATTACAATGATACTGGACATTCAGGCTAAAGACCGATAGATTAGAGACTAAATTATTTAGTATTGATTCGCTACTATAAAGCCATTCGGCATCACTTTTTAAATATTGTCACCTCATGAGGAACAAAATGATTCTGCAACGATTAAAGCTATTTTTAACGTTTTTTGATAGTCGCTGGGAGGATTTAAGCCGCGACACTTGGAAGCAAACTATTTACCGTGATTTGAGTGCGGGGTTGATTGTCGCGCTGACCGCGATTCCTATGGCAATGGGGTTTGCAATGGCAATGGGTTTGCGTCCTGAACAAGGCATTATCGCGGGCGCGTTGGCGTGTGCAGTCGGCAGAACATGGGGCGGGTCAAAATATCAAGTATATGGCCCTACGGCGGCTTTTATTCCGCTGATTGCCGCTTTGATGACAAAATACGGTGAGGCGGGTGGCGGCACGCCGCAACAAGCACACGGTTTTTTAGTGCTGGTGTCGGTGATTGCGGGCGTTGTGTTAATGATTATGGGCTTGCTGGGCATGGGCAAATACGCCAAGTTAGTGCCTAATTCCATTGTGGTGGGTTTTACCGTGGGTATTGCTGCGGTGATTGCCATGACTAACGTTAAAGATATTTTAGGCATTGCCAGTTTCAAAGATATGTTAGTAATGGAGGGTGATGCGCTCAGCGGGTTTTTTGAGGAACTTAGCTACACCTCATTGGATATAAGTAAAATCAATGTCTGGGCGGTAGTCATTGGTTTAGGGACATTTTTTCTAACCAAGTTTTTATTGCGTATTTCTATTTTTATTCCCGCACCATTGATTTCTATTGTGTTGGCAACTGTTACCACAGCCACGTTACTTGGCGATAAAGGCGTTACCGTAGTCGGTGATGTTTACGGTTCAATTCCCAATAATTTCTTTGTGTTCACGCCACCGATTGTGCCTGAAATGACTAATACAGTCATGATTGATATTGTTTATTTTGTGCTGGCAATTGTGTTTGTTTCGGGCGTGGAAAGTTTGCTGTGTTCCTCAATGGCAGACAGATTGGCAGATAATCGTAAAACACCGTTTAATCCCGATAAAGAATTTTGGGGACAAGGTTTAGTGCAAGTCATTGTGCCATTAGTGAATGGTTTTCCGTGTACAGGGGCGTTAGCCAGAACGGCGACCAGTATTAAAGCGGGTGCAGTCACGCCCTTAGCAGGTTATTTTAAAGTGGTTCTTAAACTTGTTTTAGCTTATTACATTGCCAGCTACCTTGAAATGGTGCCGATGGCGTGTATCGGCGGCATTTTATTGTGGGTGGCAAGCAATATGTTTAAACCTGCTGAGATAAAAGAAGTCTTGGAACACAATAAATTTCACGCGAGTTTAATGATTTACACGGCTGTCATGGTGCCATTAACTGACTTTTTAACAGGTGTTTTATCGGCACTGATTTTATATGCCGTATTATTTAAATTTTTAGATAAACCTGTTCACAAAGCGGCTCATGCGGAAGAAGCGCAAGCGGCGTTACCCGTACAGAAAGCGGCATCAGCAGGGCAGTTTGAATGCGTGAACGTGTTATTGGGTTTGGATGACGAAGATGCGGAATTACTAAGCTACGCCGCGAAACTGGCTGATAAAGGCGTGAGTAAAGAATTCCATTTTATTCACACTATTCCGTCACAAAAACCACCTGCGTCTACACAAGACATTGAACAGTTAAAAGCGCGTATTCAAAACGAAGTGAATAAGTATTTTGATGGCTCATTGCAAGGCATTTCGTTTTATGCACAAGTGTTTAATACCGTCTCGCACATAGATCAATTAATTGAATATGTCGTCACTTCAAATTCAGACTTAGTGTTACTCGGTCATCATCATGGCAGACGACGTTCATTAGCACGTCATTTAGCCATGGTCACAAAAGCCTCGGTTTGGGTAGTGCCAGAAGGTGCAGGGACTGACATTAAACGTATTCTTGCACCTGTTGATTTTTCTAAACCCTCGGCAGACGCGCTGTCTCATGCCACCGCGTTGGCTAAAATGCACGGCTTAACCGAAGTCAGTGTATTACACGTTTATTTTGATGAATCGACTATTCGTTATGAAGAACACGTTGAAGCGATTAAATCCCATGAAACACAGGCTTTTGAAGCATTTTTAGCGGGCATTGAAACGCACGGGATTCACATTAATCCCGTGTTTGTGGAAAGCAGTATGCCAGAACACGCTATTGTAGAAACCGCACAGGCAATGGCGGCGGATTTAATTGTCATGAGTACACGCGGACGCAGTAACGCCGCCGCGATTTTGTTGGGTGATACCGTATCGCAAACCATGATAAATGCTTCCGTGCCTGTTTTGGCGATTAAGCATTATGGCAATCGTATTGGCTTACTTAACGCGCTTATTGACACCAAGTTTTGGAAAAGCTCTTCGGATGTACGAGCGAATTAAACGTTTTTCCTCTAAATAGTCATGGTGTATTGCATGATTGTGCAGTGTTTTCAAGTCGTCGAACCCGCGATATTTTCAACATCTCTCAGGTTTTTATTGCACACATCAAATTGACATTCTTCCCGCCCTAAAGGGGCGGGATTTTTCGCTCATCTGGATAAAAAATATGATTCACAAAGCCATTCGACCTGTTTTTCGGTATATGAAACATGATTTACCCGCAGGTCTCGTCGTATTCCTAATCAGTGTACCGATGTCATTAGGTATTGCCCTCGCCTCAGGCGCACCGTTATTTTCAGGTTTAATCACAGGCATTATCGGTGGATTACTCGTTGCGCCGTTAAGCGGCTCGCAGTTGGGTGTCAGCGGCACGGCGGCGGGTTTATCGGTATTGGTCTTCGCCGCGATTGCCGAGTTTGGTTTTAACGGCTTTTTGTTAGCCTTGGTGATAGCAGGACTGCTACAGATTCTATTAGGACTGATGAAAGCGGGGGTTATCGCGCATTATTTTCCCTCTTCAGTGATTAATGGAATGTTGTCTGGTATCGGCATGATTTTGTTTTTAAAACAAATTCCCCATGCGTTAGGTTATGACCGCGACTACGAAGGCGATTTTAGTTTTTTTCAGGCCGATCATTTTTCCTCATTTTCTGAACTGATTAATGCCGTCGAATTTATTTCGCCGACGGCAACCGTTATCGCGCTTATTTCACTGGCGGTTCTTATTTTTTGGGAGCAGCCGTTTATCAAAACCCTGCGTTACGCGCGTTTATACCAAGGCATTTTATTAGCGGTGCTGTTAGGGGTACTGAGTAATCAATACTTGGTGGCGTTCTCCCCAGAGGTGGCATTAAAAGATAACCACTTGGTGATGATTCCCGTATTCAGCACGTTTTCTGACGTATTAGCGCAGTTTCACAGCCCCGATTTTTCCCTGTTTGACCAGCCAAAACTGTATGTGATTGCCGCTACTTTAGCGTTAGTTGCCAGTTTAGAAACACTCATCTGCGTAGAAGCGGTGGATAAATTAGATACTTATCGGCGTGTGACTTCGACCAATCGGGAATTAATGACACAAGGTTTAGCGAATACGATGCTCGGACTCTGCGGCGGCTTGCCGCTGACACAAGTCATCGTACGCAGTTCTATCAACATTCAGGCGGGGGCAAAAACCAAAACAGCGGGGTTTATCCAAGGCGCGTTGATGTTGCTGGCAGTGCTGTTTATTCCCGAATGGATGAATTTTATTCCGTTAGCGACGCTTGCCAGTGTGTTGCTGGTAGTTAGTTACAAGCTGATTAATCCCGCGATGTTTAAAGTCATGTATCAAGCGGGCTGGTATCATTTCATTCCGTTTTGCGTCACCATTTTGGGCTTGGTATTCACCGATTTATTAGTAGGTATTATCATCGGCTTGGTTGTCGCCTTGTTTGCCATCTTGCTGGAAAATCATAAAAGTGCCTCGTATTTTCGTGAGGCGGTCATCGGCAATAAAATCATTTTCCGCCTGTCCGAACACGTTTCGTTTTTGAACAAAGCCAATATAAAACGCACGCTGGATCATGTTCCTGCGCACAGTGATGTAGTGATTGATGCTACCCGTTCAAAATACATTGATTACGATGTGTTTGAAGTGATTGAGAATTTTAAACGTGAAGCTCAGCTGAAAAAAATCAATCTGACCTTGGAAAATATGCGCGGTTTCGGGGTTCTCAAACCGATTGAAAAAGCCCGCAGTCAAACTTACGATTCCCAGCAAGCACTCACGCCTGCCTGTGTATTGGAGATTTTAAAAGACGGTAACGCCCATTTTATTAACAATCTCGAAGCCAATCGGAATTTACTGGAGCAGGTCAACGACACCCAACAAGGGCAATTTCCGCTGGCCATTATTTTAAGCTGTATGGATTCGCGTACCTCGGTGGAACTGATTTTCGATTTAGGTTTAGGCGATGTCTTCAGCGCACGGGTAGCGGGTAATGTGGTCAATGATGATATTTTAGGCAGCATGGAATACGCCTGTAAACTGGCGGGTTCTAAACTCATCGTCGTGTTAGGGCATACCCATTGCGGCGCGATAAAAGGCGCGTGCGCTCAGGTTGAATTAGCCCATTTGACAGGCTTATTGGCAAAAATTCAACCCGCTATTGCTGCCGTCGGTAACGAATCGGTGGAAAAAGTGGCGGAGAAAAATGTCCATCTGACGGTGGAACAAATCAGAGCGCGAAGTTCGGTGCTGGAAGACCTGATTCAAGCGGGTGACATCGGCATTATCGGGGGTATGTACGATGTGGAAACAGGACGAGTAACCTTTTTTAATCCCAGTTGGTAGTCACTGGAGTCCAATAGCTTAAGCTATTAGGGGGAGTCCAAACCTAGGTTCGTACTCCAAATCCCCCAAATTAAAGCCTAAAAATAGTGCGTTAATCCATTATCGCTATCGACAAGAAAACAGCTAAAGCTGTTTTACTCCTGCCTGCACACAATGGTTTTCGAGTATAATTCCACACATTTTTAACTCAAGGTAAAGACACTATGTCAGACATTAATAAAGTCGTATTAGCGTATTCAGGTGGTTTGGATACGTCCATTATTCTCAAATGGTTACAAGATGTGTATGACTGTGAAGTCGTCACGT
>JAUYBJ010000111.1 GCA_030693155.1 Methylococcales bacterium | reverse complement strand
GATATAGCTAACCGCTAATAAAATGATTACAAAACCGTTCGTGGTGAGCTTGTCGAACCACGCTCACACCATTCGACAAGTTCATGACAGGCTTCGACAGGCTCAGTGCGAACGTTATCATTTTATTGTGCGTTAGCTCTAACAGTCCATCATGATTTGTATCACCTTCAATGCTATCCGCTAAACAACTGACTGAAGTTAATAGCATAGCCAGCAGTAGAATTAACCTTTTCATATTCCCTCTCTCGATAAAAGCCAAACAGTACGCGCATAATGGTAACTAATTCAAAATGAATTAATACTGAACAGCAAGCTGCCATGCAGGTTATTTATCTCATTCCCAAACTCCAGTTTGGGAATGACTATTGCCAAGCTCCGCTTGGCGTGTCGATAAATAAAACAAGTTAATATTCATCACGATTAAACATCAAGCAGAGCTTGAAGGTAGGCATTCCCAAGCCAGAGCTTGGGAACGAGAAATACAGATTTATGGACATCTCTATTCGGCTAAACACTTTATAAACGTAGGAACATGGACTAGAAAATTTTTGGATGAAATTTTAATAAAGGCTTTGGCAAATCCATTTTTTTCACGGTATTTAAATAGCCAAAGATAATCTTCTATTTTCAATGGGTTATCTGGATGGCATTTAAATTCGATTTTGGAGCAGTATTCGCCATTTGATACAGATTTGGATGAGTAAATGATATTTTGAATATTCATGAGTAACTTCTCAGGATGTTTTAAGAAGTTACCCATTTTAAGAATATAAATTGATGTGTCTAACAAGCGAAAATGCAAAAAACAAACAAAAATCCAAAAAACAGAAGAAAGTTTAAAAAACAGCTCTGTTTTGGTAAAAAATTTCAATTATTTTTTTGAATTGTTGGTTTTTATTGCTGAGCAAGTCTCTAAAATTTCCCTGCAACAGCTTTTTAATGTGTTATCTGCAAGTTTCAGATTTAAGCTTAGTTTGATTTCTGCGGTTTCGATTGCATGAGTTAAATAGTCGATAATGTCTTCCTCGTTTAGCTTTTCGCTGTCAATCAATGTACAGAGTAACCGAACTAAAGCTTCACGCCCGTGCGGGTAGTCTTTCGAGATGATTGATGGTCTTTCTAAAAAAACAAAAAAGTCCTCTTGCGTTATCCAGTAAGTGTATTGAGTTATCGCGCCTAAATTGGTGGGCAAGCGTCTTCTTGCTTGCCCACCAATTATGCCAGTTCAGCGTGATGTACACGATAGAGTTGTTTGCTCACCCTACCCGACGGGGACAAATTAAAATGCCCATTTTACTCCGCCCATCATTTGAAAATTTTGTCCAGTCTGAATACCATCAATTCGGCTGGCAATGTATTTTTTATTGCTCAAATTGTAGCCGTTCATAAACACGTTCAAATTTTTAATGACTTCATAATTGGCGGATACGTTGTAAGTGGTGTAACCTGGAATCAGACCTTGCCGCCCAGTGGCATCTTCAAGCAGGGTGTTTTCTTTATCAGCAAACTGGCTACTGACACTTTGCACCCCGAAACGAATATCTAAGCCCCAAGGCGTTTCTACGCCGATATTTGCATTAATCAAATGCTCTGGCGCATAAGGCAAGCGACTGCCTTTCACGATGTTAGCGTTCGGTACATTACTGTCAAAAAAAGCATCGGGCGTATAGGTGTATGAATGGGTTAAATAATAATTGTATTCGGTGTTAAACAGTTTATCTGAATCCAGACGCAAGCCCAATTCCATCCCCTGATGTACACTTTTTCCTGCATTGACCCACTTATCATCGCCAATCAGTATTTCATTGACAATTTGATTGTCATAGTCAATTCTGAAATACGTCAACTCAGTGCTGATACCCGATAATGGTTGAGCGCGGATACCTGCTTCATAGTTAATACTCAGCTCAGGATTGACCTGACTTAATACTTGGGTGGTCGGGTTAAGGACATCATCAATCCGTGCTGGAGCAAAACCACGATGTACACCTGCAAATAAGGTCATGTTTTCAACACCGTTGTAAGTGACTCCAATTCCAGGTAAAGCCTCGGTATGTTCTGAAGTCTCCGATGTGTTTGCACGGTTGTTGATATTGTCTTGTGTGTAATGTTCAACCCTTACGCCCGGTGTCAGTACAAAGTCACCTAGAAAAAAACGGTTTTGTGTAAAAAACGATAACGCTTGTGTATTTAACGAATTATCCTGATAACGGTCACGTCCGTGATTATTTCGCCCCGTGCCTTGTGTTGTATCTGTAGGGCTGGCATTGCCGACATAACGATCCCTGTCTGCCCACTCAAAATGTCCGCGTATTCCGACAGTCGCTTCACTTTTTACACCGAACCAGTCATGGTTGAATACTAATTTAGGTTCAATGCCAAAAACGCGGTAAGTACGCGGACGCTGTTCATTACCGCAAGTGGGGGTGGGGGCTTTGGAAAAATCATTTTCCCCTCGCTTGGCGCAGTTATTCAACGCTGATGAGTCATTGGCTTGGCGAGTGGATTCTCGGAACATATAATTGCCGTAGATATTGGTACTGAAATGTATATCATCGGCTATGTCATTTTCATACAGAGCCTGACCAGAATAGCGGCGCACTTGAAATTGATCGTTGAGCAGATAATTGGAGCGCGGATTGTTACGGAACATCTGACTGGTTAAACCCGCTTCGCCCATTTTTGCATCTTCATGGGTGAGCGTACCTTTCAGCATTAAACGTTGTTTATCATCGATTTTAATCTGCGCTTTGACCGCTAAGTCATCCGCTTCCTGATGTTGTCCGACGCGATTACCATCGGCTTCCTGACGAATATAGTCCACTGACAGACGCAGATAGTCGTTTACTGCACCTGCTAATCTCAAATGAGTATCGTAATAGCTGTTGTTGCCGCCTGCTGCTGAAATTGAACCGCCAAATTCTTCGGGAATAGCCGCACTGACAAAATTGACCGCTCCGCCGACAGTTTGCGGTCCGTACATGATTTGCCCTGACCCCTTCAGCACTTCAACGCGGTCAATTCGTTTCATACTGGGGAGGTAATGATTACTGGGGTCGCCATAAGGGGCTAATTGAATCGGTGCGCCATCTTCCAACAATTGAGTACGCGCTGAACGGCGCGGGTCTAAGCCGCGTATCCCTAAATTAAAACGCCGTCCTAATACATCTTCATCAACGATATGGACACCCGTCACCGTACGCAACGCATCTTTGGCTGATAAAGATCCTTGTCTATCTAAGGTTGTTTTATTAATTACAAACCCTGAGCCAGGTATTTCTTCCAGTTTAGATGGAGCTTGTCCGATAATTTCAATGGATTCCAGTTCTGAAGCGACTGTTTCTTTGTGGGTTTTTTCGGTACTCTTGGCTTGTACATTCAACGCAGTCAGCATAGCAATAGTCATAATGCTTAAGCGAAACGGTAATTTAACAGCCAATGATTTATTGTTAAGAGGCATAAATTTATATCCTAGGGGTTAAAACGATAATCGGCTATTGTAACAAGCTGATTTTTTAGTCCCTATAGGAAAAAATCCTGATTGTAGGTGGATTGCCGTCTTTTTGGCAGCCCAAGATTCTCTGGTATTCGTTGGGTTCACTGCCATTAAGTTAAGCCCATTTACGAATCGGATGTAGGGGCGGGTTCTAAACCCGCTCTTGTTAAACGCAGTAAAAGGCAGGTTTAGAACCTGCCCCTAACATCTGTTTTTTCCTTAACTTAATGGCAGTGATTCGTTGGGTTGCGAAAGAGCCGCAACCCAACCTACACTACAATTTAAACAACGGCTCTAGCCCGTCATTCTCAACCGCTGGCATTTTCGCTCTGACGTTGTTTTCTACAAAGGCTTGAAACAGTTTTTTACCTGACCACGCTGGCGCGTCTTTCGCGTATAACACCTGATTCAACTGCAAAATCTCATCCCGCAACCGCGCGTCACAACAATCGGCAATCGCACCCAAGCTGGTGGCATTAAATTTTGCTGAACCCCATACCAGTAGTGCGTTTTTCGCGGTTTTGGCATTATTATCCGCACAGGCTTTTTTCAATTGATTAATGCACTCTTTTAAATTCAATTCTGCGGCATTATCAACCGTAACAACGGGCTGGGTAGGGCGTTTGGTTAAAAAATAAAACAGCGTTACCAGCCAACCTAATGCTAACAATAAACTCACCCATAACCAGTTGGAGGTGGGTTGTTCGGCGGTTGGGGCTTGAATAATCGGTGTGGTTTCTGCGGGTGGTGTACTTGCCTCAGGCGTTGCGGGTGTGGGTGTGGTCGCCGCTGCTACACCGCCGACTACGCTGATGGTGGTTTCAGGAATAGTGGCGGTTTCTATTTTTTTGGTCTGGGTATTAAACCAAGGAATTTTGACCGCAGCTAAGGTGTAATTGCCTGTTTTTGAGGGGATGATGGCGATTTTTTCTTCGCGCAGGGCTAATAAACCATCGGTGGTTTTTTGTTCTTTCAAAATGGGCTGGTCGGGATAGGTTTTTAATTGCGCATCGGTTTTGGTAGCACCCAGTTCAGGCAATGAACC
>JAUYBJ010000110.1 GCA_030693155.1 Methylococcales bacterium | reverse complement strand
TGAATAAACACAAACTGCAAGCCGAGTGGGTGAATTAAACATAACATCTCAGACCTGCTAGGTTTTAAAAACCTAGTACACTGTCAGTTTAGTTATGACGGGTAAAGTTGCTAGACCTGCGAGGTTTTTAAAACCTCGCAGGTCTTTATCACACGTCATAATAAAATCGACTGACTACTAGCGGGTCTCAATCAAAAATATTGACCACGTTACGACTGCCAGTCGTGTTTAAGATACTGAGTATTTTATAAAAGGCACAACAGATGAACACGCACACTTATTTTTCAGGCGGTTTCGCACTGCTTATCCTGCTACTGTCAGGTTGTGCGAGTGATTCGGAGGTTGCGCCCATTACCTACCACCCCCAACCGCAAACATCCTCACCCGTGGTGAACTATGCCTTAAGTTTGCAAGGTGCGCCCTATCTTTACGGCTCAGATAATCCACAAGACGGTTTTGATTGCAGCGGCTTTGTCTACCACGTTTATCAACGGCAAGGTGTTACTTTACCGCGCCGTACCGAGGATATGGCAAATCAGCTCACCCCCATAGAAAAAGACGCGATGCACTCAGGTGATTTGCTGTTTTTTGATACTGACGGCAACACGTTTTCCCACGTCGGACTGTATATTAACGGGGATAATTTTATCCATGCCTCCAGTTCAAAAACGGGTAAAGTATTGGTGTCCAGTCTGAAAAATAACTACTGGCAACAGCACTTTGTCGGTGTGCGCAGACCGTAATAATTATTGATGGTGCATTTGGTGAGTCGCATGGCGGGCGTGTTCAGTTAATTGCGCCTCAAACCATTGATGAATCGCAGTAATCAACACAGACGAGTCAGTTGCATAATCAATTTCTGCGCCGTCAGATAATTCTTTATAGACAATACTAATTTCACCTTGTTTTGCCTTGCGTAATTCGGCTAAACCAGCCATAGAATCACCATGAATTTTTGCAGGATCAGAAAAGTCACCTTGCTGAAATTCAGTGGAAATTTTAGTCAAATGTTGGCGTATTAAGTTAATTTGTTCAGTATTGGCTGGGTCTTTAACGATAACTTGTTGTATTCCGCCGTTTTCCGTTTTAGAAAAAACATGAGTCGTTTGCTCTAAACTGAAGGGCATGACATGAGAGCCGCGTTCTGCAACTTCATCCAGTCGCTGTTCACTGGCTTTTTCTGCACCATTAGCGGGAGCGACTAGACATAAAGCCATTAATAAAGAGACTGATGCCAGTTGTTTCATGTTGTAGCCCTCCTAAGACTTTTTGGATAAAAAATTGTAGACTGCCAGTCCTTGAAAGGACTGGCAGTCGTTAAATAAGAGACTGAGTAGTTACGATGGTTAATTAATAAGTAACCGTCAAACCCACATTAAACGAGCGACCAAATCCTGGTACAGGTGTTCCGCCGACACCTGGCTTTTCACCTAGATAAACGCCGCCTAAAGGTAATGAATAGTTCTTATCAAGCACGTTTTCTATGCCTGCATCAAGACGCAAATATTTCCAGTCATAACTCGTGCGTAAATTAAGCAGTGCATAACCTGCGGTTTTAGGTTCTAAACGAATCGCCTGCACGGTCTTTTTAGGCGCGACCAATTGTGTTTCGATAGTTGCCGTCCAGCCACCCCATTTATAATCAAGGTCTAAAATCGAATTCAACGGCATTTGTTGGTACAAGTTATCGTTAGAAGTCAGATTTTGTCCGCGTACATAACTTAAAACACCTCTGGTAGACAGGCTGCCGTAGTTATTGGTTTGCAATACAGTCTTGCTACCCGAAGCATTTACACCTACTAATTGTGCATTATAGTTACCCAGTTGTAACAATCTAACGCCACCATTGCCCGCCATGTGTACCGTACTAGTCAAGTTGTTTCCTGTATTGTTACAGGTTACACCATTTTCTTTTTGACAAAAACCCGCATCAATATAGTTATCTACATAAGTGTAAAACGGCGTGATTTTAACATCCCAGTTTTCCTGTTCGGCATCATGCCAATTGGCGGTGCCGCTCACGGTATAGGCAACTTCTGGATTCAGGTTATTGTTACCCACATAACCATTGCCATCACCAAACCAGTTATTCATCAGCATCGACATAGGTCTGGTATTCGGAAGCCTAGTGTCTCCGCGTGACCACGCAAATCGCTCATACAAACTGGGCGCACGGGTTTTTCTAGCAAAGCCTAATTCATATTGTTGGGTATCCGTCGGTGTATAACGCGCTAAGGCAGTCACATCAACAACCGCATCAGTACGTTGTTTATCTTGATTATTCACTAACTTTGCTTCATTCGTTAATCTGCCATAGTCCATGACATCACCCGCATTCATTTCCACTAAACCACCACGCACACCGAATTGCGTTAGCCATTTATCATTCCACTTGCTTTCCACTTCGGCAAAAAAATCTAATCTATCGCGCTGTCCATTATTGATATTCACAAAAGGACTGGGGCCGTTCATCATAGGGCGGGTGGGACTGTTGCTATTGCCGATTGGCTGCCACCAATCATCCAAACGATAACGCTGATATTCACTGCCCAATGTTACTTGATGTTTATCCGTCACATCGATAATGCCCTTAACTGATAATCCTTGATTGACACTATAGGTATTCATCGGCATATCGCCCCCCTTATCGGGCAGGAAGTTCATGTAATGCTGAACATCTTCGTGATAGGCGCGGGTTTCCAAGCGACCCCAGTCAAATTTACTTTTCGTACTGACATTGGCAAACCAACTGTCATCACCGACCAAATCCATACGCACGTTTGGAAAACCTTGATAGGGAATATTTTGCAGACCCACCTTAATAACAGCTTCATGCTGGTCATTACGCAACGCCAAAGCCAATGACTGGTTTTGTGATTTATACGCAGAAGAGCTAACTACATCATTGGCATTGGCTACGTTTTTGGTGGTGAAATCCCCGCCTGCTTTATAATTACCTGATTCGACAATAGAACCTGTGTAAGTCAAGGACGCATTTTTGTTTGCCAGAGTGGTAGAAATATTACCGCCCCACGCATTGCCATTGCTACGATAAAATGAAGACATTTGCGCGGCGACTAAATATTTTTTGTCATCCTCGGCATACATAGGATCAGCCGATTGTACCTTGATAGTCCCTGCGATACTGTCGCCACCCATACTCACGGGGGTAATACCTGCCATGACCTGCGCACTCAATACGCTGGAGGGGGCAACGTAAGAGAGTGCGGGGTTCATGTGATTCCCGCACGCGGAAATTAAATTCATACCGTCTATCTGCACACGGATACGATCATCAGCCATACCGTTAAGCACAATACGACTGGAAATACCGCCGCCACCAGAAAAACTCACACCGGGTGTGTGATCGAACATTTGTGCGGTATCACTGGTAGCGGTTCTGGAACGCAGTATTTTTGACGGCGGTAAAAAGGATTGAAACGGTTGCTTCGGCTTATTCTCTGATTGTGCTTTGACTATCAGTGTATCCAGAGTGACTGCATTATCGGCTGTTTTCGCATTATTAACGGGTTTAGCAGGTTCTGCGTTGGCGAGTCCCGTACTAAGAGCCATGCCGATAGCCAGTATCTGAGATTTAAGTTTCATCATCTTCTCCAAGAGATTAAGGAATAATTAATGCCTTAATTATAGAGAGGGAGTATCGAATCATGAACATTATTATTTACTTATTAAGTAATTAACTAAAATAAAAGCAATTAATATGCCAATTTACAAAATACTGAATATAAACATATATTATCACTGCTCTATTGGTTTTTTAGCTTAAAGCAACAAAAATGCTGTATATGCAACAAACGAGCTACTTTAAATGACACAGTTTAATTAATTGATGACAAGAAAAATATGATTAACGTCGGCAGTTGTTGCCGTGATGAGACAGGGGCGGCAAAGTGGGTGAATGGGTGCATCAGATACGCGGGGCTTTATTTCAAAATCTGGGATAGTTACGGACTTTCTAAATTTGAATTTCGTTCTGGTTGTTTTAGTCAGGATACACGCGGTCGCTGGTATTTTAATATTGTTGTTCATGTTGAAATGGAAACCAGACCAGCGGCAGGCGGACAAGTTGGGATTGATTTAGGGCTGAAAACCACGGCAACTTGTTCAAATGGCAACAGCTTAGCAAGACAGGATTGCTACCGAAATCTGGAATTAAAACTGGGCAAAGCCCAACGGGCTAAGGATAAAAAGCGCGTTAAAGCCATTCACGCCAAGATAAAAAACACCCTCAAGGACGCAATCCATACAACACCAAACTATTTTGAAAAAGAAAACAGCTTAATCATCGTTGGCAACGTCAACAGTCAGAAACTCGCAAAAACCAAGATGGCGAAGTCCGTTCTGGATGCAGGCTGGTGCATGATAAAAACACAACTTGACTATAAGTCGATAGCGACGCAAGGCGTGTTTGTAGAAGTCAACGAAAGCTACACTACCCAAACCTGCTCGTGCTATGGCTTGATTAGCCAAAGCAGTCCGAAAGGTAGAACAGGTTTGCGAATAAGAGAATGGACGTGTGCCGAGTGTGGCACGACGCATGATAGAGATATTAATGCGGCAAAGAACATTATCGCGCTTGGGCATAAGCGTCTAGC
>JAUYBJ010000214.1 GCA_030693155.1 Methylococcales bacterium | reverse complement strand
ATTTATGCGGTATTCAAGCTGGAATGCTTGAAGATAAAACACAAAACCAATCATTTTGCATTGCGTACCAGGCTCTTCATCAAGGCAAACCAGTTGGCTTATGAAGAATTGCAAAAATTAAGGGCTGCGTAACATCAGTTACTCAATAAGTCGTAGGTTAGGCAAGGTTTTTTGCACACCCTGTATTATTTGGTCGTGTATTAACAATATGATTTTACCGTTGGAAATGACTGCCAGTCCTCAAAGGACTGGCAGTCATGCACACCCTTGCAACAGATACAGCTTCTACCCATTATTTCTTGGGGTTTAAACCCTTATAAACAGTCTGATTGGTTTTCCCGACAGGGTCAGGATCATGTATTTGTGATGGGGCGCGGGTGTCGCCCGATGATAGATAAGTAAACAGCATCGGTAGCAATACCAAAATAGCCATGACTACCCCCAGCCCCAAAATACCCAGTAAAAACGGTTTCAATGGCGAGACAATATTTTCCTCTTCGGACGTTTCTTCTTCAGTTTTCATAGTAATTACCTTTTATTGTTATATGAGTGAAATACAATTCCCCGGAACTCAATGCGCGAGATAAAACCCTGATATTATTAATATGATATTGGCAGTACAACGCAAGTTTACTGTATGATAATTTGATAATTATGTACAGAGTAGAGACTATGCTTTCACACATTTCTGGCTACCGCATTACCGAAACGTTACATTCATCAACAAAGTCCATTGTCTATTTAGCGGCGCGTGACAGCGATGATGTGCCAGTCGTCATTAAAACCCTCAATGAGGCGTATCCCAATCATCAGCAAATCGCACGCTTCTTGCATGAAGTTGATATTCATAAAAAACTCGATAACATACAGGGCGTTGCCAGTGTCTACAACGTAGAAAATCATGGGCATCAACAGGCACTGGTACTGGAATATATTTCGGGCGGTGAGCTGGCAAAGCAGCTGAATCAAACTGCCGACTACTTTATCGAGTTATTTTTCAAGTCTGCCATTCAAATCGCCGACGCGTTAAGTGCCATTCATCAGCAGGGCATTATTCACAAAGACATTAAGCCGAAAAATATTTTATGGCAGCCGCACCTTGAAACCATAAAAATTATTGATTTCGGTATTGCCAGCGAATCGGTCAACGAAAAACAAAGCCAGAACAGCCTGTTTCTGACCGGTTCTCTGCCTTTTTTATCGCCTGAACAAACCGGACGCATGAATCGTTCTGTTGATTATCGCTCCGATTTTTACTCGTTAGGCGTAACATTTTATAAGCTGTTATCGGGCGAATTACCGTTTGATGTCAGTGAAAATGATCCGATGGCATGGGTGCATTGTCATATTGCGCGTACCCCCAAACCGTTAATGATAAAAGAGCCTGCCATTACCCCCGCGTTGTCGGCGATTATCAATAAGCTGATGGCAAAAAATGCCGAAGATCGCTATCAAAGTGCCTTGGGCTTAAAAATGACTTGCAATACTGTTACAGCCAATGGCACAGCACGGGTGCTATCGGTGCGTTTGTCGCAGGGCAGATGGATGTTATCGACCGCTTTGACATTCCGCAAAAACTCTATGGTCGTGAACAGGAACTCGCCTTGTTGTCTGAGGCGTTTGCCGAAGTGGTAAGGGGCGACTGCCAGTTATTTCTGGTCAACGGATTTTCGGGGATTGGTAAATCGGTACTGATTAACGAAATACACAAACCCATTGTGGCAAAAAACGGCTATTTTATCAGCGGTAAATTCGATCAGTTTCAGCGCAACATTCCTTACTCTGCCTTGGTACAAGCCTTGCGCGGGCTAATGCAGCAATTACTGACCGAATCCTCAGAACGCTTATATAAATGGCGCAATAAATTATTAGGCGCACTCGGCAGCAACGGACAGGTATTGATTGATTTTATTCCTGAGCTGGAACAAATTATCGGTGCGCAACAACCCGTTCCTCATTTAGGCACCGAAGAAAATCAAAACCGTTTTAATTATGTAGCCCTGCAATTTTTGCAATTATTTGCGCGTAAAAAGCATCCTTTAGTGCTGTTTATTGATGATCTGCAATGGATGGATTCAGCCAGTTTACATTTAATTAAACTGTTTATGCTCAGTGAGCAGCTAAGTCATTTCTTATTATTAGGCGCGTATCGGGATAATGAAGTGGAGGCTTATCATCCATTGCCGCTGATGATTGCGGAGCTTAAAAAGGCACGGGTTAATGTTTTCGACTTAACATTAAAACCGCTGCAATTGCACTGCATTAATCAATTAGTCAGCGAGTCTATTTATACCGATGCAGAAAAAACCCTGCCGTTGGCACAAGCCATTTTGCATAAAACCGACGGTAATCCGTTTTTTATCAATCAATTTTTAAAACAGAGTGTTGATACGGGTTTATTAGCGTTTGATGCGGCGCAAAAAAGTTGGCAATGGGATTTGGAGAGCATCAGTCAGCAGCCGAGTTGTGACAATGTGGTTGATTTAATGGTGGCAAAAATGGCGCGTTTATCGCCCGTCACGCAAAATTTACTGCGCCTGAGTGCCTGTATCGGCAGTGTATTTGATTTGCATACGCTGGCGATTATCAGTGAAAAAAGCGTCCAGCAGGTCGCTGGTGAGTTATGGCCTGCCGTGACAGCAGGCTTATTAATTGCGCAGGGTGACGAACACGCTTTACTAAAAAGCATCAGCGAACACAGTTCCGTTGTTGAGCAGGATTTTCCTAATGCGGTGGATAAATTCCTGCATGATAGAGTGCAGCAAGCCGCCTATTCCCTGATTGCCGACAACGACAAACAACGGGTGCATTTAAAAATCGGGCGGTTATTATTACAAAATACCCCTGAAAGCGAACTGGACAACGTCTGTTTTGATATTGTCGAGCATTATAATAAAAGTATTGCCTTATTAACCGATGAGGCTGAACGCCATCGGTTAGCCGAACTTAATTTAATGGCAGGGCAGAAAGCCAAAGAAGCGACCGCTTATTACCCCGCATTACTGTATTTTAAAAACGCCACTGCCTGCTTGCCCAGTTCTGAAGCTGGAGCTTGGGAGCGAGCGCAAGCCTTACGTTTTGCGGTGCAGAAAGGGCAGATAGAATGTCATTTTTTGCTGAGTGAGATTGACGCAGGGCTGCAACAAGCCGATGCTTTATTGGAAGTGTGTCAAAACGTCACCGATAAAGTTGAACTGAATAACCTGCTGATTTTGTATTACGGCGGCGCGGGGCAGATGGATAAAGCCATTGATATTGCGCTGGATTCATTGCGATTATTTGCAATGGATATTCCAAGAAGTCCCAATCAAGCGCAGTTATTATTGGAGTTGGCGCGTGCAAAACTCAAATTGGGGCGCAAAACAGCAGATGATTTAAGCGCGTTGCCGTTAATCGAAGATGAGGCGGTTCATGCTGTTTTCAGCTTACTGAAAGAACTGATTGCGCCCACTTATCTGCAAGGTTTAAATCAGCTGTTGCCGTACATTATTTTGCGGATGTTCAATCTCACGCTGACCCACGGTAACGGCCCCGTGTCGTCGTTCGCCTATTCGGGTTATGCGTTGCTGTGGTCGAAACTGGGTGATTTTGCGGAAGCACATCGTTTTGGTGTGTTGGCAATGGACTATAACAAACACGTCAATAATCCGCCGATGGAAGCGCGGTGTTATTTCATGAGTACCAGTTTTGCCTTGTACTGGGGGCAGGCATTAGAAAATTCCCAGCAGCCGCGCAAAATCGGCTTACAAAAATTAATTGATACGGGGGAGTATTTTTGGGCTTCGTATATGTACCTGTTTGGTTTCTGGCAGGAAGTGGTGTTGTCACGCTCACTGAATGAGCTGATGGAATTGAGCAAAAAAGAACAGCAATTTGCCCATAAAGCCAAACAGATAGAACCCTATTATGTGCATACCCTGCATCACACACTATTCAAAAATCTGGCAGGTCACACCGATTATCCTGACTCGCTGGATAACCAGTCAGGTGAAGAAGCGGAAGCTCTCGCCTATTTCGAGCAGAATGCGACCTCTACAATGGGGACGTTTTATCAGGTCGTGTGTCGTCTGGTGCTGCATTATTCCTATGAGCAGTACGAGCAGGCGTTTGCTATCGCGACCCAGCCGCATATTACCGATGAAGTCATTCGTGATGGCACCTACACACGGGTGGTTTATACGTTTTACAGTTGTCTGTCGATGTTGGCGATTATAAAATCTAAAACACAATTCGGACTCCGCAAAGCGGAATATCACGCCGATTATGTAAAACATAAACGAACCATTAAAAAGTGGTACACCTTATGTCCCGAAAATTTCGCCGTTATGTGGACTTTGTTATGCGCAGAAGAAGCACGGATTGCTGGTAAAAATACCCGCGCCATTGATTATTACGATCAAGCTTTATCCGCCGCAAAAGCCAATAAATCACTGTGGTTTGAAAGTCTGGTCAATGAGTTAACCGCTAAATTCTGGCTGCAAAAAAATAAGCAGAAAATAGCCGCTGTGTTTATGAGCGATGCCAGTTATCTGTATTACCGCTGGGGCGCATTGCGCAAAGTAGCGTTGCTGGAAAAAAATTACCCCGAATTATTAAGTCGGCAAAAATCAAATACAGACCTCGAACAAGCCACTCTGGAGCATTACACGACCAACAGCACCAGTAGTGATTTTGCACTGGATATTCATACCCTGCTGAAAGCCTCGCAAACCCTGTCGGGTGAAATTGTGATGGAAAAACTGTTACAGAAATTAATGCACTTTCTCATCGAAAATGCAGGTGCGCAACGCGGCGTATTGATTTTGAAAGAGCAGGACGGCTATGTGATTGAAGCGGAATGCAATATTGAACAAGATCAGGAAGTCATAACGCAACAGTCAATGGCGTTGTCAGAGGCGACTAATTTAGCGACAACCATTATTCGTTATGTATTGCGTAGTAAAGAAACCGTGTTATTAGGCGATACGGTCAGCGATCAGCGTTTTATTAACGACAGTTATTTACAACAGGCACAGGTCAAATCGTTGTTGTGTCTGCCCTTGCTGGATAAAGGGCTGTTAAGCGGCATTTTGTATCTGGAAAATAATATCGCCAACAATGCGTTTACACCCGACCGCGTGGAAATTTTACAGATATTGTCCGCTGAAATTGCCATTTCGTTAGAAAATGCCCGTCTGTATCGCCAATTGGCACAATACAATCAAACGTTAGAAGAGACGGTGCGAGAGCGCACCGCTGATTTACGCGCGGTGAATGAATCGTTACTGAATAAGAACAGTGAAATTCAGCAAGCCACGAAAATTATTGAAGAAAAAAATAATAACATCACCAAAAGTATTTTATACGCCCAGAAAATTCAAGCCGCTATGTTGCCGCAAGCGGAAAAAATAGCCGAAGATTTGCCTAACTATTTTATTCTTTTCAGACCTAAGGAAATTGTATCAGGCGATTTTTATTGGTGTAATCGCCTTGAGGGCAAGTTATTTATTATCGTCGGTGATTGTACAGGTCACGGTGTCCCTGGGGCTTTTTTATCGACCATAGGTCATATGCTGCTGAATAAAATCATTCTGGAAAAACGGGTTTTTAATCCCGCTTTAATATTGGCAGTGTTACATGAAGAAATAAAAATTGCGTTACGACAGCAAGGCAAAAGCAGGCAGGCAAATGATGGTATGGATATTGCGGTCTGCCAAATTGATGAGGAGACGCAATTAATCCTCTATGCAGGTGCGAGAAGACCTCTGTATCTGGTGAAAGCAAGCAATAATGAATTGATTAAAATAGCAGGCGACCGAAAATCCATCGGTGGCCGACAAAAGGAAGAAACACGCCATTTTGCCGATCATGCACTGACGTTTTCCTGTGGTGATATGTTGTATTTAACCAGTGACGGCTTGGCGGATCAGCATAATCAGGACAATAAAAAATTCAGCTCCTTCCAGCTGGAAGTTACCTTACAGGCGATTGCCGATAAAGACATTGCGACACAACAACAAAGTTTGATTCAGGCACTGAACCAGCATCAGGGCAACGAACATCAACGAGATGATATGACGCTTTTTGCAACGCGCTTAGGTGCAGCGACTACGCATCATCACTTCAATAAGGAAAAAAACGTGCAATCATTTGATTTATTGAGTTTTCGCAAATTACTCATAGAAAATAACATCGTGCTTTCTTTTGAGGGTAAAATGTCGCAAGGTGTATTAATTGCTTTGGTAGAAACATTAAAAGAACGGTTGGCAACGAATACAGATGACGCAACCCAGCATATAGTCAGAAAAATTTATGGGGTTTTTGTTGAGCTTGCCCAAAATATTCAAAATCACTCTCTGGAAAAAGTCCTTGTCAATCAACAGGCAATAGGGATTGGTATCATTGTTATTCGAGAAGATGAACACAAGTTTGTCATTACTTCAGGCAATAAATTGTTAAATGTCGATGCAGAAAACCTGCGCAGCTATTGCGACGTGGTGAATGCCTTGGGTGAAGATGGTTTGAAAAAAATGTATAAAGAAAAGCTACGCATGGCGCGTCAACAAGACGTAATCGGTGCAGGTATCGGTTTAATTGACATTATCCGCAAATCAAACCATCCCATTGTTTATACACTGCAAGCAGTTGATGAAATCACGCAATTTTTTACCTTATCGGTCACCCTATTCAAGATAATACCATGAATAATTTAATCATAAATGCGGGCAAAGACACACTGAATATCAGCTGTGATAGTGTAACGGGCATCATTGATATGCGGGGCATTTCCTATCCGCAGGATGCCGCTGATTTTTTCAATCCTGTGTTTGACTGGCTAGAAAATTATATTAATAACGTTGCTGCTGACATAACGTTGAATCTGCACATTGATTATCTCAATACCAGTTCGACCAAATGCCTGTTTGATTTTATTGACAGGCTGGAAGATTACTACAAACAGGGCAATACGGTTCAGGTGAACTGGTATCATGAAGCGCATGATGACGATATAAAAGAAACGGGTCTGGAGTTTCAAGAGGATCTGGAGCTGCCTTTCGTCGTGCTTGCCTACACTAAAAATTAGCCTGTTTGATGTTAAACGAGTATTTATGAATGATGATATTGATCCGACCATGAAAAAAGTATTCAAGCATGAGTTTCTGGCACTTAATAACTACCAGCTTATCGGTAAGGATTTGAACTTATCTGAAGATGAATTGCGACAGCATTACCAGCATCTGTTAGAGTGGTATTGGCTGTTATTGCAAAATGCAACGAAAATCACCGCCATCGGTGACATTAATCAGAAAAAATTATTTGAAGCGTTTGAAGAGCTGGAACGGCAAAAAGCCATTTTGTATCAATCATCCATTCTGGATTATTTAACCCAAGTGTATAACCGCAGCCACATCATGCAGCTGTTTGATGATGCGTTTGCACAAACCAAACGCTACCAGAATATCTTCAGCTGCATTTTGCTGGACATTGATGATTTTAAAGCCATTAATGATACGCATGGTCATCTGGCAGGCGATTTGGTTATCAAGGAAACCGCCAGACGAATATCGGGTCAGATCAGAGAAACCGATGCGTTCGGGCGTTATGGCGGCGAAGAGTTTTTAATCGTGTTGCCTAATACTAACGCGGAAGAAGCCAGACAAGTTGCCGAAAAAATCAGAATCACCGTGGCAGAAACAACTATCGGTGAGCAAAACTTGCGTGTCACTATTAGTTTAGGCGTTTCCGATACCCTTATTGATGCGCCGAAAACTCAGGATGAGATGCTTCATAAAGTGGATCTCGCGTTGTATAAAGCCAAAGAAAATGGCAAAAACTGTACCGTTACTTATACCCCATAGCATTAAATTCTAAAACAATCTGCTATCATTGCGTCCTTTTTTATTCATCTTCACACAGGACACCTCATGTCAGAATTTAATAATGTCTCAGTCGTTAAAAAAGCCAATGTTTATTTCGGTGGCAATGTCAGTAGCCGCACCATCAAATTTGCCGACGGCACCCTAAAAACACTGGGTTTTATGTTAGCGGGCGAATACACTTTCAATACCGCCGATGCGGAATTAATGGAAATTATCGACGGCGAATTAGAGGTATTGTTACCCGAAAGCGACTGGCAAGCCATTAAAGGCGGCGAGTCGTTCAATGTTCCCGCTAATGCAAAATTCACCGTGAAAGTGACTGCGCCTACCGATTACATCTGCTCATTTCTTAAATAAGCACTTGGAAAAAGTCGCCATTTTTGTTGATGTGCAAAACATCTACTACACCACTCGGCAAGCCTACCAACGCCATTTTAATTACCAGCGATTTTGGTCACAGGCAACGGCTAACCGTGAAGTAGTGGCGGCAATCGCATATGCCATCGACAAAGGCGACAGTAAACAACAGGGCTTTCAGCAAATCCTCAGACACATCGGTTTTGAGGTCAAACTAAAGCCCTATATTCAGCGTACCGACGGCTCTGCCAAAGGCGACTGGGATGTCGGTATCACGCTGGATGTGATGGAATTAGCCGCGCAGGTGGATGTTATTACCCTGTTATCGGGCGATGGTGATTTTGATCTGCTGCTCGCTAAAGCCCATCAATGTTATGGCGTGACGACAGAAGTCTACGGCGTACCTGCTTTAACTGCTCCTGCACTGATTAACGCTGCCCAGCGTTTTATTGCTATCGACGATAAATTATTGTTGTAGTTCGAAATAAGCCCGCCCTGCGTCATTGGGTAACACACTTTAGGCATCGAAACCTGATAAAATAGCACTCACACTAATACAACACACTTTCGGATATATCCCTTTGATTTCTACAGCTAACATCACCATGCAGTTCGGGGCGAAGCCTCTGTTTGAAAACGTCTCGGTCAAATTTGGCGACGGCAACCGTTACGGTTTAATTGGCGCGAACGGTTGCGGCAAATCAACCTTCATGAAAATACTCAGCGGCGATTTAGAGCCTACTGCGGGCAATGTCAGCCTGTCACCTAATGAGCGTCTGGGCGTGTTGCGTCAGGATCAATTTGCTTACGAAGATTACCGCGTGCTGGATGTTGTGCTGATGGGGCATACCGATATGTGGGCGGCAATGTCAGAACGCGATGCTATTTATGCCAATCTGGAAGCGACAGAAGACGATTATATGCACGCCGCTGATTTAGAATCGGTGTTTGCGGAATACGGCGGCTATACCGCTGAATCGCGCGCAGGCGAATTGCTGTTAGGGCTGGAGATTCCCCTAGAGCAGCATAACGGCTTGATGAGTGCGGTTGCCCCTGGTTGGAAACTGCGCGTGTTATTGGCACAAGCCTTGTTTGCCAATCCCGACATTATGCTGCTGGACGAACCGACCAACAACCTTGACATCAATACCATCCGCTGGCTGGAAGACGTACTGAATGAGCGTGACTGCACGATGGTTATCATCTCGCATGACCGCCATTTTTTAAACAGCGTCTGTACGCACATGGCGGATATGGATTACGGCGAATTGCGCGTTTATCCAGGTAATTATGATGATTACATGGTGGCAGTATCAGAAGTTCGCGCCCGTTTATTGGCAGGTAATGCCAAGAAAAAAACCCAGATTGTGGAACTGCAAGCCTTCGTACGCCGCTTTTCTGCCAATGCGTCAAAAGCCAAACAAGCCACGTCACGCGCTAAACAATTAGATAAAATTAAACTGGATGAAGTCAAACCATCCAGTCGTGTTAATCCGTTTATTCGCTTCGATCAAACCAAAAAACTGCATCGTTTAGCGTTGGAAGTCGAAGGCGTGAGTAAAGGCTATGGCAGCGATCCGTTATTTCAAAACCTGAATTTAATGGTCTCTGTCGGTGAACGCATTGCGGTTATCGGCCCGAACGGTATCGGTAAATCGACGTTACTTAAAACCTTGGTAGGTGACACACACCCTGATACAGGGGTCGTAAAATGGTCGGAAAATGCGGAAGTCGGTTATTTTGCCCAAGACCACGCCGATGATTTCGCCGATGATTTGGCGTTGATTGACTGGATGGGGCAATGGCGTAAAGAAACCGATGACGATCAAACCATGCGCGGTACCTTAGGACGCTTGTTGTTTACCGCAGATGATATTGGTAAATCGGTTAAAGTGTTGTCAGGTGGCGAGCAGGGGCGGATGTTATTCGGCAAATTAATCCTGCAAAAAAATAACATCATGGTCATGGATGAGCCGACCAACCATTTGGATATGGAGTCGATTGAATCGTTGAATAATGCGCTGGAAAGTTATCCGGGTACGTTGATTTTTGTCAGTCATGACAGAGAATTTGTTTCTTCACTGGCAACGCGCATTATCGAACTGACACCACAGGGCATTGTCGATTTTAATGGTAATTACGAAGATTATCTGAACGCGCAAGCATAAAATGAACACGGAATACTGAGCTGCACAGGTGGCTCAGTGTTCAACTATAAATAGAATGAAGGGTGTTTATCTACTAAACTCTCAGTTCATAACGCACGATTGGCAAGTGATTTTACTTATATTGAAGTTCGGGCAGTCATTAAGGTCGTCAACCTCTCAGTAAAGAGAGGTGATGTATTCATACAGACATAACACACTATTGGTAACTTGGCACTGAGCGTCAGGAGTTTGGATGATTATTATTTTAAAAAAAATACCTGCAAACACGTCAGACTATCATATAGAAAAATTTATTGCTCCCGTGCTGAAAAGCGGCTTGTTTAAAGCGGCGGGACAAATAGAAAGCATTTCATTCTGGACGTATGAGGTTGTCCAATCCAATACTATCGAGTATTACGCTCTGGTTGATGTAGAACCCGATGCCGTCGGTCAGCGCGTTATTAATCAGCTGAGCAAAAAAGCCCTGAACGGCAAATATATTGCGCTACAGGAATATCACGTCCGACACTGGAGCAACGATAAACGGGTATTTAAATCCGTTGTTGATAGAGGTAAAAACAATAAACGCAAAGCCGAGCGCAGACGCAAAATTGTCAAAACCGAACGAAATTCCAGAACAGCAAACGCACGCATAGAAAATATCACCATCTCCACGCATTCTGGTTTGTGGAGCGATCCTAATAAAAACAGCAGCAGATAGTAAAAACCGTTATGGCTTCACGACGGTTTTTGCTGATTTGTGCAATTCATAATTTCACCATTCAGCACAAATAATAAACAGTGTGCGGAGTATAATCAGAATCTCCACTTAAAATGATACGTTTTCAGGTAATGCGTAGAATGGGTAACTCATCATTTACGCGGATGAGTGATGGGTTTCACAAGTCACTATTGCTCTATCCATTCT
The DNA here is from genome assembly GCA_030693155.1 of Methylococcales bacterium. Lineage (GTDB taxonomy): Bacteria > Pseudomonadota > Gammaproteobacteria > Methylococcales > Methylomonadaceae > UBA4132. The sequence goes on along the minus strand of JAUYBJ010000214.1, from coordinate 3,881 downwards.
GCACGTTCGATTCCAATTTAAATTTCCCTCAATCAAAAGACTATGACAACAAAATATACCCCTCTAAAAGACCACGATACACCGCTTAAAGTGTTATTTACAGGGTATCTCTGTACAGTAGCCATCGGTTATCTTTTTGCATTGATTCAAATATTATTCACCCACGGTATGGCGGACGGCAAATTCGGCTTATCCGTGGATGACATCGTTTACAGTTATTACGGCAACCGTTCAGGCACGGCACTGGAAGTGCAACTGAATGGCGCAATGAAAGAAAATGCCTCTGAACAAGAACGCTTTGCCATTATGAAATGGGTCAGAGATGGCGCGGATGTTGATGATTATAAAGATAACGGTATTCAGAAAATCATCGAAACCCGTTGTGTTACCTGTCATAACAAAGACGCAGGCAGTTTGCCCGATTTTACTAAGTTTGAGGTGCTAAAATCGTATACCACCCAAGATCAAGGTGCGACGTTTGCCTCGCTCACGCGGGTGTCGCATATTCATTTATTCGGTATCAGTTTTATTTTTATGTTTGTCGGGCTGATTTTCAGCTTTGCCGAAACTACCAGCACCCAATATAAATGTATCGCCATCGGTATGCCATACACCTTCCTCGTTATCGACATTCTGTCGTGGTGGCTGACGAAAATTCACCCGATGTTTGCGTGGCTGGTGATTTTTGCAGGTATGGGTATGGGTATTTCATTCGCCTTTATGCTGGTCACCTCTATTTTAGAAATGTGGCTGTTTAAACCCGTGTTTATCGACGGTTTTGGAGCGGGTTATTTACAACGCAGTGACAGTACCGATGCCTCTATTGCTGATAGAGCGTGGGAAGTGATGAAAGCCTTAGTGCGGTCGATTAAACCGGCGGCGGCTTTTGTAGTGGATATGTGGCAAACCCATGGTTTGCCATTGGTTAAGAGCTGGTTTGATTCAATAAAGAAGAAATAAGCAAACAATAAGACCCGCGAGGTTTTCAAAGCCTCGCAGGTCTTTTCGTACACTCTACTTCTTCACAAAACGCAATTCTTCATGCTCTACTTCAACCCCGATAGTATCGCCAGCGACAAAATAGCCTGACAATATCGCTTGCGCCAACGGATTTTCCAGTTGCTGTTGAATCGCCCGTTTCATCGGTCTTGCGCCATACACAGGATCAAAACCTGCTTCACCCAGTAAATCTAACGCATCCTCAGAAATGTCAAAACCCAAATCACGGTCTTGCAAGCGTTGTTTCAAATAGCCGATTTGAATGTTGGAAATCGCGCGAATTTGTTCACGACCCAGAGAATGGAATACCACCGCTTCATCAATACGATTGATAAATTCAGGACGGAATTTAGTCGTCACTATATCCATCACCGCATTTTTCATCACCGAATACAGCGCGTCACCCGACAGCGATTGAATAATGTCCGAGCCGAGATTAGAAGTCATCACGATAACGGTATTTCTAAAATCCACCGTTCTGCCTTGCCCGTCGGTTAAGCGTCCGTCATCCAGCACCTGCAATAACACGTTAAAGACATCGGGATGCGCTTTTTCAATTTCATCCATCAAAATCACCGAATACGGTTTACGTCTGACCAATTCGGTTAAATAACCGCCTTCTTCATAGCCGACATAACCTGGAGGCGCACCGATTAATCGTGCCACCGAATGTTTTTCCATGAACTCCGACATATCAATGCGCACCATTGCATCGGGCGTATCAAACATAAATTCTGCCAACGCTTTGCACAATTCGGTTTTACCGACCCCCGTCGGGCCTAAAAACAGGAACGAACCATTGGGGCGATTGGGGTCTGATAAGCCTGCACGCGAGCGGCGGATTGCATTACTGACCGCTTTCAGGGCTTCGGATTGTCCGACCACGCGCTTGTTTAAATACTCTTCCATGCGCAACAGTTTGTCTTTTTCGCCTTCCAGCATTTTGGACACGGGAATGCCAGTCCATTTTGACACCACTTCGGCGATTTCTTCTTCGGTGACTTTGTTGCGTAACAAACTGGTTTTCGGTGCGTCACCAGAAATATCCAAACTGAGCTGTTTTTCCAACGCGGGAATCACTCCGTATTGCAATTCTGCTTGCTTGCTTAAATCATTGGCACGGCGTGCGGCTTCCAGCTCGGTTTTGGCTTGTTCCAGCTTTTCTTTGATATTCGCTGAACCTTGTAGATTGGCTTTTTCCGCTTTCCACGTTTCTTCCAAATCCGAATATTCTTTTTCTAAATCGTGAATTTCATCTTCAAGAATATCCAAACGTTTTTTCGAGGCGGCATCTTTTTCTTTACGCAACGCCACTTGTTCGATTTTCAGTTGAATCAAACGGCGGTGCAGTTTATCCATTACCTCAGGTTTGGAATCAATTTCCATACGGATGCGACTGCCCGCTTCATCAATCAAATCAATGGCTTTATCGGGCAATTGTCTATCGGCAATATAACGATACGATAAGGTCGCCGCCGCGACAATCGCAGGGTCGGTAATATCCACGCCGTGATGCACTTCGTATTTTTCTTTCAAGCCGCGCAAAATAGCGATGGTATCTTCAACGCTGGGTTCATCGACCAGCACTTTTTGAAATCGGCGTTCCAGTGCCGCGTCTTTTTCCACATATTTACGGTATTCATCCAGCGTAGTCGCGCCCACGCAATGCAGTTCGCCCCGCGCCAGTGCAGGTTTGAGCATATTACCCGCATCCATCGCGCCTTCGGCTTTACCTGCACCAACCATGGTGTGTAACTCGTCGATGAATAAAATGACTTGCCCTTCTTGCTTGGCTAAATCATTCAATACTGCTTTTAATCGTTCTTCAAATTCACCGCGAAATTTTGCCCCTGCAATCAATGCCGCCATATCCAAGGCAAGCACTTGTTTGTGCTTCATACCTTCGGGCACTTCGCCGTTGACGATCCGTTGCGCGAGTCCTTCGACTATCGCAGTTTTACCTACGCCGGGTTCACCAATTAACACAGGATTATTTTTAGTACGGCGTTGCAACACCTGAATGGTGCGGCGGATTTCATCATCACGCCCGATAACAGGATCTAACTTACCCTGCGCGGCGCGTTCGGTCAGATTGATAGTGTATTTGTTCAACGCTTGGCGTTGGTCTTCGGCATTGGCATCTTGCACGGTGTCTCCTCCACGCATAGCGTCGATGGCTTTTTCGAGCGCGGGTTTAGTAATATTGGCTTTTTTAAATAAATCCTGTAAAAAACCGCGTTCTTCACAGGCAGCGACTAAAAATAACTCGCTGGAAATAAAGCTGTCATTGCGTTTTTGCGCGAGTTTGTCGGTTAGATTTAATAAGCGGTTGGTTTCGTTGGAAATTTGCACATCACCACCCGACCCGCTCACCGTCGCCAGTCGCGTCAGTTCTTTGTTGAGTTCGGTGCGGATTAAGGTGCTGTTTGCACCCAGTTGTGCCAGCAAAGGCTTGATACTGCCGCCTTGCTGATCCAGCATCGCAATCATAATGTGGACGGGTTCGATAAATTGATGATCTTTTCCCAAAGCCAAACTTTGCGCGTCAGCCAAGGCCTCTTGAAATTTACTGGTTAGTTTATCCATTCGCATAATGTCACCTTTGAGAGCATTGTTAATGATAAACCTGTTATGGGGGGGCAAAGCGGCACTTTCAAGCGTAGCAGAGGTGACATTAACAATAGTCACGCAGGAGTAAAACAGCTTTAGCTGTTTTCTAACGCGAGTTCAGTATTGAAGTTTTGTCTCGTTCCCACGCGGTGCATCACTGCCATTAAGTTAAGAAAAACCGCGATTAAAAACAATGCTTTTTCTCGCGTTTCTGAAAACTCAATAACGTTCGGGCAGAGGACTCTTTGCGTGGTGGATTGCGGTGTTGTGGC
>JAUYBJ010000104.1 GCA_030693155.1 Methylococcales bacterium | reverse complement strand
TTGGACACACAATATATGGTGCGTGATGTTGTCGATTTGGTTGAACAATGTGGCAGTAAAATCGACACCATTTTAATTCCTAAAGTCGGCGTGTATTCAGATGTATACATGGTTGAAGCGATGCTTAACCAATTGGAAATGCAACAAGGTTTAAAAAACCGTATCGGTATTGAAGCCTTGATTGAAACCGCGTTAGGCATGGCAAATGTGGAAGACATTGCTAAGCAAGGCGCGTTAGGCGGACGTTTAGAAGCTCTGCATTTTGGTGTAGCTGATTATGCGGCAAGTAATCGCGCCAGAACCACCAACATCGGCGGTTTAAACCCAAATTATCCTGGCGATCAATGGCATCACGCTATCAGCCGCATGACGGTTGCCTGTCGCGCTTACGGCTTACGCCCGATTGATGGCCCGTTCGGTGATTTCAAAGACCCTGAAGGTTATATTGCAGGTGCAAAACGCGCGGCGGCTCTTGGCTGTGAAGGCAAATGGGCAATTCATCCCTCACAAATCGCCTTAGCCAATGAAGTCTTCACCCCACCTGCGGCAGAAGTTGAAAAAGCCAAACGTATTTTAGTGGCACTGCAAGAAGCGGCAGCACAGGGCAAAGGCGCGGCAGCATTAGACGGTCGTTTAATCGACGCGGCTTCTGAAAAAATGGCGAATAATGTAGTAAGAGCGGCTGAGGCGATTGCGGCGAAAACTCGCTAAATTACAATGTGTAGGCTGGGATGAGCCTAAGCGAGTCATAGCCTATTCTGAATAGGCTATGGTTCGCACCTTATCCCAGTCTAATTTGGCTATTTAGACGGAATCAATAAATCTCTCAAGGTATCGGAGTATGTTAAATGTTAAGTCCATCAACGAGATGAGGAGCAACTGCTATGGCAAACCAATGTGAAGCTTGGATTGAGGGTACATGGCAGCGTATCGATATTCCTACGGCACTGGCTAATCCAGATTTATCTAAACGCTGTATCGAGTGTTATGGTGCAGTACGGATACATAAGGCTGGTAGTGGAGTTTCAGCTCACGCAGAGCATCGGGTGGGACACACTGGCTGCAGTTTGGCTCAGCACTTTGATGGAAAGCCCAGAAAACATCCAAATCCTGCAACTCCTAGTGCTGGTTCTGGGGAAAAAGACTTTGAACAAACTATAGTCGATTTTTTCCAATTATCTGATAATAAGAGGCGGATATTATTTAAAAATGACACTACAGAACCTCCTCAAAAAACTTCAGAACTTGTAACACGGTACGCACGAAAACAAAGTGTGGTAAATGATTGTTTATCTTTAGCCAACGGTAAATGTGGAAAATGTAAAAAACCTGCCCCATTTCGCAAATTGTCCAACAACGAACCATTCCTTGAGGTTCATCACATAAGACCTCTTTCAAAGAACGGTATTGATGAGGTACAGAATACTATTGCACTATGTCCTAATTGCCACAGAGAGACCCATGACAGACTCAGTATGGATGTAGATGATGAATAATTGCCACTTTTAGCAACCCAACATTAAACCAATCTTGGAGCATAACAATGACAAATAAAAATTTTGGTTTTGTAGATGTTAGACGTTATCAAGAAAACGTCATTGAAACCACTCCAGACGCACCACAAGCCGCGCCAGCTAAAGCACAACAAGAATCAAAAGAACTGGCTATGACAGAAGCTGAACGTAAAAAAGCAGAGGACGTAAAACGTATCAATGCTTTTATAGATAAGCATGAATCATTGCTTTTAAAATTGGCAAAATGAATGCTGAACCTGTTTGGCTCGATAAAGCGTTTGTGTTGTTGCTGCACGAAATAGTGATTAAAAGAACGGACGGTTCTCAAGGCGTTAGAGATGAGGCATTGCTTGATTCGGCATTATCCCGTCCGCAAAACCTGTATCATTATCAGCAAGTTGATATTTTTGACTTAGCCGCGAGTTACGCAGAAGGGTTATCAGGCAACCATCCTTTTATCGACGGCAATAAGAGAACTGCCTTTACCGCCGCTGGTTTATTTTTAGAGTTAAACGGCTATCAAGTGGAATCCGAAAAAGACAATGAACAAGAAATCCTATTTTTACGTTTGGCGGAAAGTAAAGTAAGTCTCGAAGAACTTGCCGAATGGTATAGACAACACACAAGTGTGTAATGGATAGATGTAATATCCTAAACCAATATAATCACACGTTAAACGTAAGTATTCAGGTTCGCACCTCACCTGAATCGATATTTAACTTTTTACCATTTCTACGATTACAGCGTGGAAACACTATAATTTCACAAGGTACATAATATGAAAGACAAACAAGAACAACTGGCGCAACTGGTTGCGGCATTGGCAAAAAATACACAGAAAGCAACTTATACTGCTGTTGCAGGGTTAATTGGCTTACCTGCTCGAACCGTTATGAATGCGTTACTTAAAGACCCTCAAGGCGAGTGGGTTGTTGCTAAACAGAGTCATCAACCGACTGGCTATTCCACCAATCAGTTACGTCCGCAACTTAAGTCAAACTCTTCAGTCATCGCGTCTACCGCTGTATTAGCTTCTTGGTGGGGAAAACACCCGTTATAAGTTAGTGTGGTACGCGATGCGTCACTGCCACTAAGTTAAGCCGTCATTCCAGAATGGATGCTGGAATCCAGTCACAGGGATGTGTTCAAGTGTATGCCATCCGTGGCTTCTGGATTTCGGCAATCCCTGCCGAAATGACGATGTTCCCTTAACTTAATGGCAGTAACGCGATGCGTACCCTATCAAACTTTATTTTTGTAGAGGCGTTGCATTGCAAGGTCTTTGCAAGCTTAAACTACAATCTGCAACGCCAGAAATGGCACCAGATTAAACAGGTAAATACTGATTTTATAAAAAGCCATCCCTGCATAATGAATAGTATCAAAACGCTCTACGGACAAGGTAAACCAGCGACTGTGTAGCTGGTAAACCCAATCATGCGCGTAGACAATCAGCAAAAACCACAGCGTCACAATACCCATATTAATAACCGTTGCCCAGCCTAAAACGGCACTCAGTATGTCAATTGTCATCATATTTCCCCCTTGTCAGTGTTATCGTCTGCGTTTTTCAGACCCGCTTAACACCAGATTGTTCCGCAAAAATCCGTTAAATGTGACATTGTGATGACACTAGCAATGACGATAGCCTATTAAAAAGCATATAATATGCGGCTGTTTATGGCGGTAATGATTTCAACACGATAGGAAAATTTATGGATATTCATGAATATCAAGCAAAAGAAATTTTAAGCGGTTACGGTATAAAAATCGCTGAAGGCGGCTTGGCGTATAGCCCCGAAGATGCAGTACAACGCGCTAGAGAAATCGGTGGACATATTTGGGCAGTCAAAGCCCAGATTCATTCAGGGGCGCGTGGTAAAGCGGGCGGCATTAAAATCTGTAAAACTCACGATGAAGTGGAAGCCGCCGCTACTTATTTATTAGGCAAACGCTTGGTCACCCATCAAACAGGGCCAGCGGGTAAAGTCTGCGGCAGATTGTATGTTGAAGCGGGTACTGAGATTGCCAAAGAATTGTATTTTTGCCTGTTGGTAGACCGTAGTTCTGAACGCATCGTCATGGTCGGTTCAGCGCAAGGCGGCATGGATATTGAAGAACTGGCACGCACCAATCCTGAGGCGATTACTAAAATTGTCATCAAACCCTCTGTTGGCTTGCAGGATTATCAAGCACGAGAAATGGCGTTTAAACTTGGCTTGGATGCAGAAGTTATCAGCCACGCGGTGAAAACTATCAATGGATGTTACAAGGCATTACGCGCATTGGATGTCAGTATGCTGGAAATTAATCCGTTGGTAGTCACTAAAAGCAATGAATTAGTCGCTTTAGATGCCAAAATGAGCTTTGATGATAACGCGCTGTTCCGTCAACTGAAAATCTCTGAGTTACGCGATAAAAGCCAAGAAGACCCCCGCGAAATGGCAGCCGCTGACCGTGGCTTAAGCTATGTCGGTTTAGACGGCGACATCGGCTGTATGATTAACGGTGCTGGTTTAGCAATGGCAACCATGGACATGATTAAACTGGCGGGCGGCGAACCTGCCAACTTCTTAGATGTCGGCGGCGGCGCGTCCGCTGAACGCACTGAAAAAGCCTTCCGTTTAGTGTTAGCCGATAAAAACGTCAACGCCATGCTGGTCAACATTTTTGCAGGCATTAATCGCTGTGACTGGATTGCCGAAGGTGTCGTACAAGCGGTGCGTAAAATTGATATGCAAGTCCCATTAATCGTCAGATTATCAGGTACTAACGTCGAAGAAGGACGCAAAATCATTGCCGAAAGCGGCTTACCGATTATCACTGCTGACACACTCGCAGAAGCGGCAGAAAAAGCCGTCCAAGCGCGTAACGAAGTTGTCGCCAAAGAAGCCGCAGGATCATAAACATGGCTATATTAATTAACGAAACCACCCGCATCATCGTCCAAGGTTTTACCGGCAAAATCGGCTCTTTTCACGCCCAAGACATGATTAACTACGGCTCTAACGTCGTCGGTGGTGTTACCCCCGGTAAAGGCGGACAAACGCATTTAGGTCTGCCTGTATTCAACACCGTCAAAGAAGCGGTACAACAAGCAAATGCAGAAGCCAGTATTATTTTTGTACCGCCCGCATTTGCCGCAGATTCCATCATGGAAGCCGCAGATGCAGGTATTAAATACTGTGTCGCCATCACTGACGGTATTCCCACTCAAGACATGATGACGGTAAAAAACTTTTTACGCCGTTTTCCTGCTAACGAGCGCATGGTACTCACAGGCCCGAACTGCGCAGGTACTATCAGCCCTGGTCGCTCCATGTTAGGCATCATGCCCGGTCATATCTATATGCAAGGTAATGTCGGTATCGTCGGACGCTCAGGCACACTCGGCTATGAAGCGGCGGATCAAATGAAACGTCTGGGCATTGGTATTTCCAGCTCCGTCGGTATCGGCGGCGATCCTATCAACGGCAGTTCACACCGCGATATTCTGGAAAAATTTGAAAATGATCCAGAAACCAAAGTCGTGTTAATGATTGGTGAAATTGGAGGGCCGCAAGAAGTAGAAGCAGGCTTATACGCTCAAGCCCACATGAGCAAACCTGTCGTAGCTTACATTGCAGGTTTAACCGCACCCGAAGGACGACGCATGGGTCATGCAGGAGCAATCATTTCCTCTGCGGGTGAAAGTGCGGCTGAAAAAGTAGCGTTATTGCGTGAAATGGGCGTAACCATTTGCCCAACACCAGCTGCAATGGGTGAAACGGTAGCGGCTGTATTGGCTGGATTGTAAGTCTTAAAAAGCAATTACATAGTCGGTCAGAATAAGCTCACCCAAGCTCAACGCAGGGTGGGCATTTCTGACAACTCCGCTATGTAGCACATCTTATCAAGTTAACCATACGCCCAATCGGGACTGCACAAAAGCGTACAGCCCCCTTGGAACCACGTTGGAGCCAATGAATATGCTCAATCGAACAACTGAAATTGGATGGAAAAACGTCTGGCAATCTTGATTTCTTTTCTATGGATTGCATTTGCCATCGTTGTAAGCATCAACGAACGACAAAACAGCCTCGGCGTATTCGTAGTACTGGGCGTACTGCCGCTTTCTATTCCATGGGGTATTGCATGGGTTTGGTGTGGCTTTCGTAAGCAACAACCACGACTGGTAAGCAAGCCACAAAACGATGAAGAGAGTTCGCACATAAACTTGAACGTTGATACGGTTGCCGCCAAGAACATATCTTACAACCAACCAATTGCCAAACAACTTAAAAATAAGTGGCTGACTAAAGTCTTTGTCGCGATGTCTCTTGTTGGCTTCACTCTATATGCAGGTCTTCTGATTCGTGCGGTCGTAATCGATGGCGACATTGCCCGCGCACTCGGTGGTTTGCTCATCCCATCTATCGTAGCATACGCCGCGCTTAGCAAACACTGTACACCTTCTAAGACAATTACCCTCGTGACGGCTACAACGATTTCATCATTAATTGCCATTGCGGGCTTAAATAGCTGGAACGAAATAGTAGCCACCAATAAACTGGCAGAAGTTGCTCAGCAGCATCTGAACGATGCGAAATTGTTGACCCAAGAAAGTACTACCCCAACGGAATCTTCTGCATTAGCTCATCCATCAGGACAGTTGCAGCCTACCATATCTCCTATTCCACCCCGTTCTTTGTCAAAAAGTGAAGAACTGGAATTCATGACCACGCTCATACAAGAGTCGTCAGAAAGGCAAATGCAGAAAGCCAAAGAGTACTTGACTGAGCTCAACCAACTTGGACTTGAAGCAATTTGGGAACCAGCTAATTTGTTATCGGCTACAGGAATAAAAGACGGTCAGCGCAAAATTGCAGCCTATCAGGTGCTAGTAAGCAAGATGGAGGCGGACTACGACACCGAGGTCAAATGGCAGGACGAGAAAGTTTTGTCCATCGCTGGCTCGAAGACCCTAGGCTCTGTTGACATTTGGTAAAATCGCTAACTATATCAGTAAGTTATGATTTTGCTATATATCTATAACTGGTTGTTTCTGAATGACTATTCCCGAAATGTCAACAGAACCTAGATGCGTTTCGGCAGGGAAGAGCAAACAATCAAAATGACTCAAAGAACATATTTCAACTTCAACGAGCTTCCGCAGGTACGTCCAGCGAACTTCTGTCCTTCTTTAATCAGCACGTTAAGCAACAAACAGTTACCTTTCAGGATGGACAATTTACATTCGCTAACCAGCCTGATCTTGAAAGATTTAACTTCCTTATTCAGCAATTGGGGGATCAAGAGAAGCAAATAGCTGACTCTCAAAGAAATAGTCTTCTTAGACGTGAAAAAAGTATTGAGAAAATGAAAAAGGTCGCAGGTCAACACTAGCTGCGTAGCGGTGTAGGTTGGGCTGCCGCTTTTTGGCAACCCAACAACAATACTAATTAACCAAACGGATGTTCTAAAACAATGGTTTCGTTTCTATCTGAACCTGTGGAGACGATGGTGATTTTAACACCGACCAGTTCTTCTAAACGCTGAATGTAGGCTTTTGCGGTGTCGGGTAGTGCGGCAAAATCGGTTACGCCTGCGGTTGTACCGTCTGCCCAGCCTGTCATGTATTCGACGACTGGTTGGCATTGTTCGTATTGGTCTGCACCTAATGGAGCGGTTTCGGTCATTACGCCGTTCAGGTTATACGCAGTACAAATGCCGATTTTTTCCAAGCCATCTAATACATCCAGTTTGGTTAAGCAAATCCCGCTTAGACTGTTGAGTTTTGCGGATTTACGCATGGCAACGGCATCAAACCAACCACAACGGCGTTTACGTCCTGTGGTCGCGCCGAATTCATGCCCTTTTGTGCCTAAATGCTCACCGTTGGCATCGTCTAATTCAGACGGGAACGGGCCATTACCGACGCGGGTTGAGTAGGCTTTGGTGATACCCAGTACATAATCTAAATCTAACGGGCCGATGCCGCTACCTGTGGCTGCGCCGCCTGCGGTGGTGCTGGATGAGGTGACATAGGGGAATGTACCGTGATCTAAATCCAGTAATGCACCTTGCGCACCTTCTAATAACAGGTTTTCGCCTGCGGCTTGGCGGCGGTAAATGTCTTCGCTGACATCGGTGAGCATGGGTTTGAGTTGTTCACCTAAACGCAGGGCTTCGGCTAAGGTTTGCTCATAATCAACTGCGTCAGTGTGATAATAATTCACCAGCATGAAGTTGTGATAATCGAGCAGTTCTTTGAGTTTTTCAGCAAAGGTTTCTGGATTGAGCAAGTCACCTGCGCGTAAGCCTCTGCGTCCTGCTTTGTCTTCGTAAGCAGGCCCGATGCCGCGTCCAGTTGTGCCTATGGCTTTGCCGCCGCGTGCTTTTTCGCGTGCTTGGTCGATGGCGACGTGGACAGGCAGAATCAGGGTACAGGCTTCGCTGATAAGTAAGCGATTTTGAACGGCGATACCTGCCGCTTCTAACACGGCAATTTCTTCAAATAAGGCGTTCAATGACAAGACAACACCGTTGCCTATCATGCACTGTACGCCATCATGCAGGATGCCTGATGGAATCAGGTGCAGAACGGTTTTTTTGCCGTTGATAACCAGTGTATGCCCTGCGTTGTGTCCGCCTTGAAAACGAATAACAGCGTGTGCTTGTTCAGTCAGTAAATCGACTAATTTACCTTTACCTTCGTCACCCCATTGAGTGCCGATGATTACGACATTTTTTCCCATAATTATTCCAACTTATAAGGGTCTTATGACCCATTGATGATTAACAAATTCTAAAATCGCCGTACAGCCTAGGTCTTGCGCTGTGCCTGTTTGATCGGGCAGTTGTTGTATTACCGCTTGGTGATCCGCGCGTAAGGCTCTGATTGTTTCGTTTAACGCGGCATCATCGACACACGGCGCGAAAATCAGCACACGTTGTGATTGGATGCCCGTTTTTTTACTGAGTGAGGTAAGCAGTTTTAAATCGGCACTAAAACCCGTTGCAGGGCGGGCGCGTCCAAATACTGCACCGATGTTGTCGTAACGTCCGCCTCTGGCGATTTCTCTGCCGATGCTGGGTACGAAAGCGGCGAATACCATGCCTGTGTGGTAGTGATAACCGCGCAATTCGGCTAAGTCAAAGCTGATGACAAGTGCTGGAAAGCGCGTTGCCAGTGTGTCGGCAATAGCGGTTAAGTCAGCTAAGGCTTGTTGAACTTCTTCATTAGCATGAGCAAAAATCACCTGTGCTTTGTTCAGCACGTCACGGTCGCCGTTCAGTTCAGGCAGTTTTAAAAACAGGGTTTTCAGTTCGATGGCAATGGCATAGCTGTCCATAAGCTCTGCCAGTTCTGGACGGGCTTTGCGTTGCAAAACATCAAATAATTCGCTTTCCTGAGCGCAGGTCAATTGTGCTTGTTTAGCCAGTGCGCGGTAAATACCGACATGACCTAAGTCTAAATGCACGTTTAATAAACCTGTCATCGCCAACATTTCCAGCATTAAGCGGATGACTTCAATGTCGCTTTCTTTGCCTGCATGACCGTAGAGTTCTGCGCCGATTTGCATCGGGCTGCGGGTTTTTTCTAACGGATCGCCGCGTGTATGTAAAATTGTGCCGACATAACACAGGCGCGTCGGCCATTCGTGTTTTAAATTGTGTGCATCAATACGCGCCACTTGCGGGGTCATATCGGCTCTGATACCGAGCATTTCACCGCTGATTTGGTCGGTGAGTTTGAAGGTTTGTAAATCTAAATCATGCCCTGCCCCGATTAATAGGGAATCGAGAAAATCAATAAAGGGCGGGATAACTAACTCATAGCCCCAGCAGGCGAACAGGTCTAACAGCTGAGTGCGTAAGTTTTCCAGATGGGTAGCTTCTTCGGGCAGAATTTCTTCAATGCCTTCAGGTAACAGCCAAGAGTCTTTTGCTTGCATATTTCGTGTGTCCACTCAAACAAAACGCCCCGACTAGGCGGAGCGTTTTTAGGTAATGTACAGGCGTTACTTTGCAACGCCTGTACGATTGGTAAGATAATCCCTTATTTTTGCTTATTAAAATACTGAAAGAAATCCGAGTTGGGGTCTACGACCATCATACTGGATTTAGAAAAAGTCTTTTTATAGGCATTTAAACTACGGTAAAAGGTGAAAAATTCAGTATCTGCACCGTAGGCTTTGCTGTAAATTTCCGCAGAAATGGCATCGCCTTCACCGCGCAAGGTTTCGGCATCACGAAAAGCGTTGGCGAGTTCAACAACGCGTTGTTTATCCGCTTCAGCACGTTTCTTTTCAGCGGCTTCTGCACCTTGTGAACGAAATTCACGCGCCACACTTTCCCGCTCTGCTTCCATACGTCTAAATACTGAACTACTAACTTCTTTCGGCAAATCAATGCGCATAACCTGCACATCAATAATATCAATGCCTAAGTTGGGCGCGATGGTTTTGGATTTTTCCATCAATACATCACGAATCGCACTGCGGTCGGTTGAGACCAGCTGTTTAATATCGCGTTTACTGAATTCGCCACGAATGGCATTTTTGATGGTTTGATTCAAACGTAAATTGGCTTGATTTACATCACCCGCAACAGCGGTATAAAAGGTAGTCACGTTACCGATACGCCATTTGACAAATAAATCCACAATGACGTTTTTCTTTTCAGAAGTCAGAAATTGTTCAGGTTTTTCTGCCATGGTTTGGATACGCGCATCAAACTTTTTGATGTTGTTGATAAACGGTAATTTGAAATGTATACCCGAGGTGTAGTCGTCTTTCACGATTTCACCCAAACGGAATTTAATGGCTTTTTCCGTTTCAGATACGGTAAATACACTCATCATGCCGACGATTAACACTAACCCCAGAGCTACCAATATTTTATTCTGCATCACTGCGTCCTCTCAAATCACGTCCACGCGCCGCACTACGGTCAATCGAGGCGGGTTGTTTTTCTGCCACAATAGGTTTTGGTGTTGGTGATGCGACTGGTTCTGCTGTGCTTTGCGATGTATTGCCAGACACTGCGGGTTGTTGTTGCAACATTTTGTCCAGCGGTAAATACAGCATATTATTCGCACCGTTTTTGACATCGACCATGACGGTATTGGTTTCGGATAATACCGATTCCATTGCTTCGATATACATACGTTTGCGCGTCACTTCAGGTGCTTTTTGGTATTCTGCAAGTAATTGAGAAAAACGACTGACTTCACCTGTGGCTTGAGCAATCACTTGCTCTTTATAACCTTCGGCTTCCTGTTTTTTTCTTGCCGCCGCGCCGCGTGCTTTTGGCACAACATCGTTGTAGTAGGCCTGAGCTTCGTTAATTAACCGCTCTTTGTCTTCACGCGATTTAATAGCATCCACAAAGGCATTTTGTACTTCTTCGGGTGGCTGAGCATCTTGCAGGTTGACCTCGGTCACGATAATACCCGCATGATAGCTGTTCATGACTTCCTGAATTTCGGCTTTGATTTTCGTGACGATTTCACTACGCCCTTCCGTCAAAATGAAGTCCATGGTATTGCTGCCCACTACGCCGCGCTGTACGCTTTCGGTGACTTGCTTTAAGGTGGCGGCAGGGTTGGCGACGTTGAACAAAAAGTCTTTGGCATTATCAACCTGATAACGCACGTTCAGACTGACATCGACAATATTTTCATCGGCGGTCAGCATTAAGGCTTCTTTAGGGACTGATCCAGAACCTTGCTCAGCCGTACCCGCAACACTGCGATAACCAACTTCAATAAAACGTTGTTGTTTGACGTTGACAATATCATGCCGTCCGATAGGCGCAGGTAAGTGCCAGTTTAAACCCGACTGTGTGGTGACGGTATATTGACCGAAGCGCGTTTCAATGCCGTTATTGCCTTCATCAACAATATAAAAGCCGCTGACACCCCATATAGCTAACAGTATACCCGCACCGATAGCCAAACCCAGTCCTTTCATCGGGCTATTTGAAAACGTATTACCAGAGGAGTTATTGCTCCCGCCTTCATCGCCGCCGCCACCAAAAATTTTGGTCAGTTTTTCTTGTAATGAGCGGATTACCTCATCTAAATCAGGCGGTTTCTTATCATCGCCTCGACCGCTCCAAGGGTCTTTATTATCGCCGCCAGGTTCATTCCAGGACATACATTACTCCAAAGTTGGATTTAAAATTATCAATCCTATCGCGTAGGACACGTTAGCATCAACATGAACGCAACACTTTCCTTTCGCGTTTAATCATGCAGTTGCAGTATTCTATCTTGACATCCACCCCTGCCCAAAGAGCGGGGGATTTCTTAGTTTAGCCTTCCATGCCCGAAAGGGATGCCTCTGAAAAACACCTTATTTCAACCACTCTGTGGCTAAGAAGCCAGAGCGAGGAAGTACACAGCAACAGCGTACCCAATGTGGACGATTCTAACATGAAAAAATCAACAGCACACCTTACATCCCCGCCCTAAAGAGACAGGGGCTTTACGGTGCTTTTTGATAAATAATTAAATTCTCGTTGTCTACCATTGACAACCGCTAACATTATTACCCGCATCCTCGTCAGTATGGCGCATAATTTAAATGTTAACATATCGGCAAACAGCGCAGAAACATCGGAACAACCGAGGTTTTTACAGCAACAAGGTTGTGATAGTTAGCAAGGTCTTCTCTACACAGCATAAGCCTTTGTTGAGTTATGCCGTAAGCAAATGGTATAAGTAGGCACGAAAACAGTTATTATTATAGCTACAATAAATTTCTCCCTAGCAACCCGATGGATAACGTTATGGCAGTCAAAAGCAACAGACCGATTTCCCCGCATTTACAAGCCTACAAACTCCCGCTGACAGGCATTATTTCTATTACTCACCGCATAACAGGTGTCCTGTTATCTGTCGGGTTAATCGTTATTATCTATATGCTGTCGGCAATGGCAGGCGGTGCCGATAATTATGCCGCCATGCAACAGACAATGAACGGCTGGCTGATAAAATTACTGTACTGGGGTTTTATTTACGCACTGTTTTTCCATTTATGTCACGGTGTACGGCATTTAATATGGGACGCTGGACGCAGTTTTGACCGTGAGACTTTAAACCGCTACGCGCTGATTGAGTTAGTCATCTCTATCACGCTGACCTTAGCCGCCCTTGTGTGAGGATATCATGGACTACAGAACCCCATTAAGCCGCGTACGCGGTCTAGGCTCAGTCAAAGCGGGCAGTCACCATTGGTGGATGCAGCGCGTAACAGCAGTCGCGTTAATTCCTTTATCCCTTGTGGCTATCAGCTTGCTGAATTCGTTATTTAACGACCCCTACGCACAAACCCTAGCATGGTTGGCATCACCGTTAAACAGCACGCTGATTGTCGCGTGGCTGTTGGCGGTTTTTTATCATTCCGCATTGGGTTTGCAAGTCGTGATTGAAGATTATGTTGCCGCCGAAGGAGCAAAAATTGCCGCCATTTGGTCAGTAAATCTGATTTTTTTCTTATTAGCGTTGGCAGGTATACTTGCCGTGTTACGCACTATTTCAGTAGGCTGAATATGACGTATAAAATCATAGAACACGAATATGATGTAATAGTAGTCGGTGCAGGTGGTGCGGGTTTACGCGCCACCTTAGGTATGGCAGAACGCGGTTTAAAAACCGCCTGCTTATCAAAAGTATTCCCCACGCGCAGCCACACGGTTGCCGCACAAGGCGGTATCAGTGCCGCCTTGGGCAACATGGGCGAAGACGATTGGCGGTTTCATTTTTATGACACCGTAAAAGGTTCGGACTGGTTAGGTGATCAGGACGCGATTGAATATATGTGCCGTGAAGCCATGAACGCCGTTATTGAATTAGAACATTACGGCGTACCGTTCTCACGCACCGAAGACGGCAAAATTTATCAACGCGCCTTCGGTGGTATGACTACGCATTATGGCAAAGGCACAGCGCAACGCACTTGCGCCGCCGCTGATAAAACAGGTCATGCTATTCTGCACACCCTGTATCAGCAAGCTATCAAACATAACGCTGAGTTTTTTGTTGAATACATCGTGCTGGATTTAATCATGCAGGACGGTGAATGTCGCGGCGTACTCGCGTGGTGTCTGGATGACGGTTCAATACACTTATTTAAAGCCCACGTCACCGTATTAGCCACGGGCGGTTATGGACGCAGTTTCTTTTCCTGCACCTCCGCGCATACCGTCACAGGTGACGGCAATGCAATGGTATTACGCGCAGGTTTACCGTTACAGGACATGGAGTTTATTCAATTCCATCCCACAGGCATTTATGGCTCAGGCTGTTTAATCACCGAAGGCGTGCGCGGTGAAGGCGGTTATTTAACCAACTCCGAAGGCGAACGCTTCATGGAACGCTACGCCCCATCTGCCAAAGATTTAGCCTCGCGTGATGTGGTTAGTCGCGCAATGACTATTGAAATTCATGAAGGTCGCGGTGTCGGCAAAAATAAAGATCACATCTACCTGCATCTGGAACATTTAGACCCTGCCCTGATTCACGAACGACTCCCCGGCATTGCCGAAACCTCACGCATTTTTGCAGGCGTTGATGTCACTAAAGAACCTATTCCCGTACTGCCCACCGTGCATTACAACATGGGCGGCATACCGACTAATTACCGCGCCGAAGTAGTGACTTTAGAAGGTGATGATCCTGATAAAGTAGTCACAGGTTTAATGGCAATCGGCGAATCGGCGTGTGTTTCGGTACACGGTGCAAATCGCTTAGGCTCAAACTCGCTGTTGGATTTAGTGGTTTTCGGGCGTTCTGCCGCCATTCGTTGCGCAGAACTGGTTCAACCGCACACGCCACACAAACCACTGGCTGACACCGCTTGCGATGCCGCACTTGCCCGTTTTGATAGCATTCGTAATGCCAATGGCAGCCGCAATGTGGCAGATATTCGCTTGGCGATGCAAAAAACCATGCAGAGTAAAGCCGCCGTATTCAGAACACAGTCCACCTTAGATGAAGGTATTGCAGCAATGGCAGACATCAGCAAAACATTTGCCGAAGTGAATGTGCAGGATAAATCATTGATTTGGAATACTGATTTAGTCGAAACTTTAGAATTAGATAATTTACTGGCGCAAGCAAGCGTTGCTATTAACGCCGCTGGTAATCGTCATGAAAGCCGAGGCGGACACGCCAGAGAAGATTATCCCAACCGTGATGATGCCAACTGGATGAAGCACACGCTGACGTGGCTGGAAAATGGCGCAGTAAAAATTGCATATCGTCCCGTGCATTTATACACGCTGACCGATGACGTAGAAATGATTCCGCCTAAAGAACGGGTGTATTAAACGCTATAGACCTCTGAGGTTTTAAAAACCTCAGAGGTCTTGGCATCAATAAATGATTTTTTGTTCTTTCAACAACGCATAAATCTCATCCAGCGTTTGCGTATCAGCATCAAAAACCAGTTCAGCCAAATCAGCATTACTTTCAGTAAACAGACCAATCAAACCCGCGTTTTTAATCACATTCATCAATAACGCCGTCGCCTCCGTTTCAACTACCGTTGTCGCATGACCGTTATCAAACAAGCGTCTTTCCAATTGATACGCAGCATCCACACGCAACGCGCCTGTTAATGAAACAGCAGTTGGGACTTGGCTAAAACGTGCCGCGCGTTCTTCTGGACTGACAGGTTCTTGTATTTCATCATCATGAATACCCGTTATCATACCCGCACCGACCGTGCCGTTGGTTAAGCGGTCGATAACAATAAACGCACCCGTGCCTTTATTGGTTTTGTAGGGATCAATCACTACAGGTGCGTTGACTGATAACGTGCAAGAGCCGATTTCGTTGAGTTTTAACTCTCTGGCATCATGGTGTTCCAAAGTATTGACATCAATACGATGATGAATCAATGACACAGAACCTGACACACTGCGCGTTGCCAGTTTAATAATATATTGCCGACCTGCAATCAATGGCTGTTCCGTCATCCACACCAGCGTGGCTTTGAATTTGTCAGTAATGGTTGCGGAAATGGTTTGATTACCGACCAAAATATCACCACGACTGACATCAATTTCATCTTCCAGCGTGAACGTGACCGCCATCGGTGGAAATGCGCGTATCAAGTCACCGTCATAAGTGACGATAGACTTAATTTTGCTGGATTTGCCCGATGGTAACGCCGTAACCGTATCGCCTTGATTAAACACACCCGATGCGACCGTACCGCAAAAACCGCGAAAATCTAAATTAGGGCGGTTGACATACTGCACAGGAAACCGTGCATCGACAAAATTATGATCGTCGGCAATTTGGACGCTATTGAGAGCAGTCATTAATGAATCCCCGGTAAACCAAGGCATATTTTCACTGGCATTGACCACGTTATCGCCATCCAATGCGGACATCGGAATAAAGCAAATATCGTGTAAGTCTAAACTTTGCGTAAAATCCAGATAATCTTGCTTGATTTTATTAAACACGTCTTCACTGTAGCTCATCAAATCCATTTTATTGACGGCAACAATAATGTGTTTAATGCCCAATAAAGACACGATAAAGCTATGGCGTTTGGTTTGCGTTTGCACGCCGTAGCGGGCATCAATCAAAATAATCGCCAAGTCACAAGTAGACGCACCTGTTGCCATATTGCGGGTGTATTGTTCATGCCCCGGTGTATCGGCAATAATAAATTTGCGTGTTGAGGTCGAAAAATAACGGTAAGCCACGTCAATAGTAATGCCCTGCTCACGTTCCGCTTGCAAACCATCAACCAATAACGCGAGGTCGATTTTACCCGCGCCTGTCGTGCCAGATTTGACGCTATCGGATTGCACCGCCGCCAACTGGTCTTCATAAATCATTTTAGAATCGTATAACAACCGCCCAATGAGGGTACTTTTCCCATCATCGACATTGCCGCAAGTTAAAAAACGCAACAGTTCTTTGCGTTCGTGTTGTGCTAAGTAAGCATCTATATCAGTGCTGATTAAATCGGATTGGTGGGACATGGTTTTATTTCCTAGAGATATTTAATTGGGGTGCGAATATTACAAGATTATTCGCTTGGATTAATTAAATCATTATTAGCTATCAACCCACGTTTTTTGGCTCTTTCTTCATTAAGAACCTCAACAGAAATGGGTGATAGATTCCATATTTTAAGCATCGAATTAAGTTCCTTTTCGACTTTACTTTGTAACTCTGGCAACCATTTCAATTCATGCTTTTTAATAACAAGGATAAATCTAAAGCGCATTTCCGATAATTGAAACCGTCTAAAGTTTTCTGGTAACTCCATATCAGTTTTATCATGCAGATTTGAGCGTATGGCTACGAATAATGAGAGGGTATCTTTAAATTTACTTTTAATATCATCAAAAAAATCAGCAGTATTTACTTCTAATTGCAGAACTTTCTCTTTTTCATTTTTTATGAGCTTATCAATTCTGATTTTATTTAATATTTTTGGGGCGGACTTTTTGGCTTCAACTATCAACACTACTGGATGATTACTTTTTATTTTGAATAATAAAAACTCAGCAGTCTGCACACCATCCTGCCGCATATTTTTATAAATTTTACTTGCCTCAATATAAAAAACATCATCTCTTGAATATGAACCAAACTGCATATCTGATTCTTCAATAGTGATTCTACCAAGGTTATCAATAACTTTTGGCATTTAAATATCAGACAAATCTAACTGTTGCTCATAAAGCTTAATTGATTCATCAATAATAGGATTATCAGGCAAATTATCTTTTAAATCAGATTGTACCCATTCATTATTTTGATAAGAAAGTACGGGGATAGACATTTGTTGCTCTTGGGCAATCAAGAATAGTTTTTTGATAACAAAATAAGAATGGCTGGCAATAAAAAATTGAATGCCGTGATTGGCGAGTATTGCGATAATATCAAGTAATTCTGAAATATACTGCGGATGTAAGGTAGATTCTGGCTCATCCATAAAGATAATCGAGCTTTCGCTTAGGTAACCATTACCTAGTAAATTATCTAATACTGCGACTTTTCTATTTCCTTCAGCTGTTACCCCCATAGGAAATCGTTGCTCGCCTTTTTTGAAATACCAACGTTTTTTAGCATCATCGAATTCCATTTCGCCACCAATCATAGCTCTTATTTTTATTCGAGCATTATTAAAATCAAAATAATTACGTCCACGGATTGAAGAATAATTAGAGTTATTCAAAACAGCAACACTATTATCCCATGAGATTTCTTGGATTACTGGTAATGGTATCTGTTTCAATGCCTTGGTCAAATCAAAATAAGTATCATCAAAACCAAATAACTTATTTATTTCTCTGGAAGCATCAATGATGTGATGAAACGATAAAATTTCTTTTGCAGGTAAAAAAATAGAATTTTCACTGCGTGGTGTTACTTTATTTTCCAAAGTTGAAAAATTTTTTGTGAACTTTTCAGATAATTCATAACTAAATTTTTGCTCATTTAAGATTAAACTAAATGATAATTTACCTAATTCACGTCCTCTACTGAAATTTGCAACTAAATCAGCAATTTTTTCAGCCTGAAAAGTCCAATATAATTTACTTCTTAAAATATCATCAACATTGTCTGGATTATCACCACGCTTGTAATCTTCCAAAGTACGCACCGCGCTATACAATGCTTTAAGCAAAAACGATTTACCACAACCATTGTTGCCAATAACGAGGTTAATTTTGCCTAAATTCTGCCAATCCAATTGCTCAATTGGACCAAAATTTTTGAGTTCAGCGCAGTTAATCATCAGTTAAAAATACCCTTCGCGTTTCTTCTGTTCCATAGAGCCTGACTGGTCGTGGTCGATTAAGCGTCCTTGTCTTTCTGACGTGGTGGTTAAGAGCATTTCTTGGATGATTTCGGGTAGCGTTGTGGCTTCGGATTCGACTGCGCCTGTTAAGGGATAACAGCCTAGAGTACGAAAACGCACTTTTCTCATTTCCACTTTTTCATTTTCGCCGATGGGCATACGTTCATCATCGACCATGATTAACATTCCATCGCGCTCAACTACGGGGCGTTCTTTGGCAAAATATAACGGGACGATAGGAATATTTTCTAAATGAATGTATTGCCAGATGTCCAGCTCTGTCCAGTTGGATAAAGGGAATACGCGGATACTTTCGCCTTTGTCAATTTTGCCGTTGTAGATGTTCCACAATTCGGGGCGTTGGTTTTTGGGATCCCAGCGGTGATTTTTATCGCGGAAAGAATATACGCGCTCTTTGGCACGCGATTTTTCTTCGTCACGGCGTGCGCCACCGAACGCGGCATCAAATTGGTATTTGTCTAGTCCTTGTTTTAGTGCGTCGGTTTTCATGACATCGGTGTGTTTTTTACTGCCGTGTGTGAAAGGCCCTATGCCTTGAGCAATACCGTCTTGATTGATATGTTCGATAAATTCCAGTCCCAGTTTTTTTACCAGGTCATCACGAAATGTAATCATTTCTTTGAATTTCCAAGTGGTATTAATGTGCATAAACGGAAACGGCGGTTTGGCAGGGTAAAACGCTTTCATGGTCAGGTGTAGCATGACGGCAGAATCTTTGCCGACGGAGTACAGCATCACGGGATGATCAAATTCAGCGGCGACTTCACGAATGATGTGGATGCTTTCCGCTTCGAGTTCTTTCAGGTGGGTTAATTTATAGTCGGTCATTAAAAATCCATCGGGAGGGTGATGTCATGAGGAGAGCAAGCTCAATAAAACTGCCTATTCTACAGTAATTATCAGGATGATAAAAATCGGTGCGATTGTAAATGTTGACGGGATTAAATGTATAGCCCATTGTTTAACCCAGGTAGTGGAGCGGTAATATGAACTTGCACATAGGGACGTTGCGGGGCAACGTCTCTATGCTGGAATCCTCTATTAGTTATCTTTTTTTGAGAAGAATTTACCGTACAAGCCTTTCATTTTTTCAAGTTTTTCAGTGATTTGATCCGCTACATCTTCCAGTTTGCTAGAGGAATCATCGAATGACTCAGGCGCAAGGTCTTTTATCTGTACTTTTGCCGTGGTATTTTTTTGATATACGCTTTTTAGTTGCTCCATATTAATGGGTTTTTCTGGCGTTTTTTCAACAGCTTCTACTTTAATTGCAGGTGCAGGCTCTGCAATTGGCATGATTGGCGCAGGTTCAGGTTCTACTTCCGATATAGCTGCTGGTGCTGGCTTTGGGGCAGGTGCAACAGGTGCGGGTGCGGGTTCTGCTTTGCTGGTAGTAAATTTGTTGTACAGACCTTTTAGTGCAGTCCCTTTGCTGGATTTCTCAGGAGTTTGTTCAGCCACTACCACAGGTGCAGGTTTTGGCTCTGCTTTGCTGGTGGTAAATTTTTTGTACATCCCTTTTAGTGCGGACGTTTTAGGTGTTTTTTCAACCATGTCAGCAATAACAGGTTCGGGTTCTATTATTGGTGCAACTGGCGTGATTTCAGTGAGTTCATTGAACGCTACAAACTCAGGAATAAGGGGTTCCGGGATTTGTACGGGTGCACTTACTTCAGGCTCAGGGGTAACAGATGCGGCTTGCTGTTTTTTAAACAGGTCTTGCATTTTAGTCGCCGAATCATCGGCTACTGGGCTTGAAGGCGCAGCAGGTTCTTCTGCAACCGTTATAACTGGAGTGATAGGTGCAGGTGTTACTGGTGCAATCGGAGCGGCGACGGACGGTTGTGCATGAGCGACAGTTGATGCTTGTTGTTCCAGTTGTAACAAGCGCGTTAAATCAGCTTGATGTTTTTTCAGTGCGTCCGTCAGGTCGCGCTGAGTGTCATTTTGTTGTTGCTGCAATGAGGTGGTTTGCGTTTGCAGGGCAAGAACCAGACTAGTTTGACTGTCTAAATTGGTTTGTAAGCTGACTAACTGGGCTTCTGTTGCCGCGAGTTTAGCTTTTTCAGCCTGATAAAATTTGTCTAATTCCGTTTTGGCAAGTTGTTCAGTGCGCAGGCGTTCGATAAGTTGTTTGATGACTTTATCGTGTTGTTGCCATAAGTCGTCTGCTTTAGAGTTTTCAGGAACAGGTAACGGGCGTTCGCCTATATCAAAACTACTGGCAAGACTTTGTATAGTCGCGGCAATTTCTTGATTACGCTGGGCAAGTTGCTGTTCTGCTGTTTGGGCGCGTTGTTGTTGTTGCGCCAGTTGTTCCGTCAGCGCGAGCGTGTCGGCTTGCGCCTGCTGGAGTTGTTCTTGTGCAGTGTTGAGCGTGGTTTCGGCGGCTGTTCGCGCCTGTTCACTAACGAGATTTTTTTTCTTTAATCCCACCATTTTAATGCTGTACAGTATTGAAGTCAGTAGCCAGATGCTGATGACTAATGCTGCTGCATATAAAGGCTGGGCTAGGGTAAATTGTAACCACTCGGCAAGAGTAGTTTGGATGATGGGTAGGTATGCTTCCATTTGTGTTCCTCAATAAAAAAGTGGGATTGCATGGGTGCAGAGTATCCGCACACTATGAATAAATTTCCACCTATTGCGGCAAGTCACATCTACACGGATTTTAAAAAGGTGGTAGCGTAGATACTACGCGGCTGACCCAAATCATTTTAGCTCTTGCTTTTGCACCCTAATTCTCAATTCAGTAATTAATACATCAATCATACTCAATTTTATAATAGCGCGGCTAGATCTTTCATCATTGACTGAATTTGTCCAAATATCTATCCCATGATTTGTGTGGTCAGTCCATAGATTTTTTTCGCCAATTTTTATATGAACCCCATTATTTCCCCAAGGTTCGGCTGTAGCTCCATTTTTGACAAGCTCAAGGTTAGCGTTTGATTTTCCAATACCCAAGTAATATCCATCGCCTTAGACTCACTCTCTTGTAGCGATT
Source organism: Methylococcales bacterium (assembly GCA_030693155.1). Taxonomy (GTDB): domain Bacteria; phylum Pseudomonadota; class Gammaproteobacteria; order Methylococcales; family Methylomonadaceae; genus UBA4132. The sequence continues at coordinate 4,451 of JAUYBJ010000104.1, read as the reverse complement.
TTTTGGTGTATTTTAACAGCCAGTTACCTGCAATCTCTTCATCAGATTGTATTGGCTTGGCAAAAACGCTAGTGCTAGCGCAGATGAACAACAAGGGTAAAAGCAGTAACACGTTTATTTTTTTCATTATTTTTTCCTCAAGTAAGAAACTAATAGTTTCGTAGCCGAAAATGTCGGGTTAAGCTATCGCTAACCCACGCGGCTGGTGTTTTAAGATAGTATCTACGCGGCTATTTAAGAGGAGAAATTTTTCTTATTACAGGTAATCCAGCTGACCCCATCGAATAAAAATATACTTTAACTTTCGTTCCCTTACGGAATAAATGATCTATCCAACTTTTTTCCGCCTGAGATAGCGAATCCGAAATACAATCCCCATCAGGAATATTAAAAGCATCTTCAATTCCTTTTGATTCAAGCACGAGACCATGTATACCTCCATTGCTAGCATCTACATACAAAGATACAATTCGTCCTACTAGGCTCTGTTGACATTTGGTAAAATCGCTAACTATATCAGTAAGTTATGATTTTTCTATATATCTATAACTGGTTGTTTCTAAATGACTATTCCCGAAATGTCAACAGAACCTAGGCTTTTTAAAATATAATTCTTATCATTTGCCATAAAATGAACTGCAATTAATTTATCTCCACCTTTAGACAATTCTATTTCTGTATTTGAACATTCATCAGCCCGTGAGTTAAATGCTATTATCAAAAGCAAAGCTGTTATTAGTATTTTCATTAGATTTTTGTGCCTTTTGATTGAAAACAATCCATAAAAAATCAGCTCGAGTACGAACCCCAACAAAAATAAGTAACTATGTAAGTGTTGGGGTTCGCTATCGCTCACCCCAACCTACGCATTTTTACTTCGCTTTCGCTTTATTACGTTCAGTGACTTCTTTAATTACTTCTTCTGACACGTTTTTAGGGCATGGCATATAGTGTGAGAACTCCATAGAGAACTGTCCACGACCTGAAGTCATGGTACGCAAATCACCGATGTAGCCAAACATTTCGCTTAACGGTACGTCTGATTTAATACGCACGCCACTAGCTGCTGCATCTTGTGATTTAATCATACCGCGTCTACGGTTTAAATCGCCGATAACGTCACCAACGTGGTCAGCAGGTGTGAACGTGTCCACTTTCATAATCGGTTCGATTAACTGTGGGCCTGCTTTAGGAATTGATTGACGGAACGCCGCTTTAGCAGCAATTTCAAACGCGATTGCAGACGAATCCACCGCGTGGAATGCACCGTCTAACAATACAACTTTGAAGTCTAAACAAGGGAAGCCAGCCAATACGCCTTTATCCAGCATCGATTTGAAGCCTTTATCAACCGCTGGCCAGAATTCGCGTGGTACGTTACCGCCTGTCACCGCTGATTCAAACACATAACCAGAACCAGGCTCACCTGGCTCAATACGGTAGTTGATTTTGCCGTATTGACCTGAACCACCTGATTGTTTTTTGTGGGTGTATTCATCTTCAACCGATTTAGTAATCGTTTCACGGTATGCCACTTGTGGTTTACCGACGATAACTTCAACGCCATGGGTACGTTTTAAAATATCGACTTTAATATCAAGATGTAACTCACCCATCCCTTTCAGGATAGTTTCACCACTGTCTTCATCGGTTTCAACGTGGAATGAAGGATCTTCCTGAATCATTTTACCTAAAGCGATACCCATTTTTTCTGAAGCCGCTTTGTCTTTAGGGCTAATCGCCAAAGAAATAACAGGCTCAGGGAATACCATAGGCTCTAAAGTCGCTGGGGATTTAGGATCACATAAAGTGTGACCTGTTTGAATATTTTTCATGCCTAATACGGCAACAATATCACCCGCTTGCGCTGATTCTAATTCGTTACGCGTATCAGCGTGCATTTCAACGATACGACCGATACGCTCAGTTTTACCAGTGAATGTATTTAATACGTTAGTGCCTTTTTCTATCTTACCTGAGTAAATACGCAAGAAAGTCAACGCGCCAAAACGGTCATCCATGATTTTGAATGCTAACGCGCGTAAAGGTTTGTCCGCATCAACATCTGCAAAAAGACCTGTGAAATTGCCTTCTAAATCAACTTCAGGCTGTGGATTGACTTCGGTCGGGCAAGGTAAATAATCAATAACGCCATCCAGAACTAATTGCACGCCTTTGTTTTTAAACGCAGAACCACAGAAAGTTGGGAAGAAATCCAGATGAATTGTTCCTTTACGAATACAACGTTTGATTGTTTCAATATCAGGTGTTTCGCCGTCAAGATACGCTTCCATGACATCATCAAATTGATCGGCCACTTGGTCAATCAATTTTTCGCGCCATTCTTTAACCAGTTCCACCATATCGGCTGGAACGTCTTGAATAACGTAGTTCATTGGATCGCCTGAGTTATCCCACACCCACGCTTTTTCGGTTAATAAGTCAACCACGCCTACGAATTCGTCTTCTGTACCAATCGGTAAGGTCATGACCACAGGCACTGCACCTAATACTTCTTCTACTTGTTTAACAACACGGTAGAAATCAGCACCGATACGGTCTAATTTGTTGATATAAATAACACGCGCAACTTTAGAGTCATTCGCATAACGCCAGTTGGTTTCTGATTGTGGCTCTACGCCGCCTGAACCACAAAAAACGCCGATACCGCCGTCTAATACTTTCAATGAACGATATACTTCAATGGTGAAATCAACGTGACCCGGGGTGTCGATAATGTTGAAGCGGTAATCTTTCCAGAAACAAGTGGTTGCCGCAGACTGAATGGTAATTCCGCGCTCACGTTCTTGATCCATGAAGTCAGTGGTGGTTTCGCCATCGTGTACTTCACCGATTTTATGGATTTTACCAGTGAGTTTTAAAATACGTTCAGTCGTCGTGGTTTTGCCCGCGTCAACGTGCGCGAAAATACCGATGTTTCTATAATGAGCTAAATCTGTCATGTGTTTACTCTAAAGTTGGCATAAAAAACTGGGTTGGTGACCACCCTTGAGCATTCACTCAGCAGGGTTCGGACTGGGGTATTGAGGGTATGCCAAACCTTACAGTCATGAACCTAAGACCGTAATGGTAAGGCAACTGAAGTCAGGTAGGCAGCTCAAAACCAAGTGAGGGGGCATCTTATAAGTCACCATCGCCGCCCACTCGCCAGTTGCGAAAGACGAGTATTTTAACCTAAAAATATGACAGAAATACAGGAAACCATTCATTTACCTCATGAATTAGTATTAACCACCGTAGTTTTCCGTGTCGTGCAAGGTGGTTTTCAAGCGAACAATCAAACTGCGATAATCATCAGCGGCTAAGCTATCACTGACAATGACCAGATTTTTCCGCGTTTTGCTCTCGGTTTTAAGGTGTAAAAATATCGCTATCGTGCTGATGACAGTCGATGGTAAAACGGCTACCGAGGCAAACTCGCCGCCTTCTGATAATTCCCAAGCGGCGGCTTCCGTGTGCTTAATCGTGTATTGCTGAGCGTTTAACTGTTTAGTCTGCACATAAAAATGAATAACAACCGCGACAAACACCGCGCCTTTTATCAACACAGGCAAACTATTCAGCACACACGCCACCAATGCCAGCGCATGAATAACCGCCATTAGCCTTAACAAATATATAGAGTGATTGAGTTCCAATAATAACGGCGAATATTTTTTAAATGACATTTTGGACTTTCATAAGGTTGCGTGTACGATGCTCATAGCCCGTCTGTGTAGGCGGATTCACCCATAAACTGGAGGTTTTTATGTTAGAAAAACAACAACTAGCACCATTATTTACGTCACCGAACCAGAACGACGCACCGATTAGTTTGTCAGATTATGCGGGTAAAAAAAATGTCGTCCTGTATTTTTATCCCAAAGACGATACCCCAGGTTGCACCATCGAAGCCAACCAATTCACCCAATACGCTGAAGAATTTGTCGCACACGACACCGTTATTATCGGAGTCAGCAAAGATTCTTGCGCTAGTCACCGTGAATTTATTAACAAATACGGCTTAAAACTGGAGTTATTAGCCGATACCACAGGCGAACTGTGTGAACTGTATAACGTCTGGCGCGAACGCGAAAAAGAAGGCGTTAAAAGCATGGCAGTTTTACGCTCTACCTTTATCATCGACAAACAAGGCGTATTAGCCGATGTGGAATATGGCGTAGTGCCAGATGGTCATGCGTTGGCAGTGTTGGAAAAAATAAAAGCGTTATAATTTAGAAATCGTAAGGCGTAATAGCGATAACGTATTGCGCCTTACAACGTAAATTTAGAATAAGGTTACAAATCGGGTCTAAGAACCTGTTCAAAATCTTCGTAGTAACAAAGCCAAAAAAGCCAGATTGACGAATTGCAAGCTGGTGTTGAGTAATCGTTCCGTATTTTTCCAAAGTCTTCGACACTTTTCCAGCCATGCGAATGACCTTTCGACC
>JAUYBJ010000100.1 GCA_030693155.1 Methylococcales bacterium | reverse complement strand
AGCACTTATCGGAGCGGAGGTACAAGTCGTCAAACGCTCTGAACTGCATACTTTTTCAGTCATTCCCAAACGCTGGGTGGTCGAAAGGTCATTCGCATGGCTGGAAAAGTGTCGAAGACTTTGGAAAAATACGGAACGATTACTCAACACCAGCTTGCAATTCGTCAATCTGGCTTTTTTGGCTTTGTTACTACGAAGATTTTGAACAGGTTCTCAGGCATTATTTCGTAAAACTGGGCGATTAACGGATAGATAAACTCAAAGTCCAAAATGGAATCTATGGCGATAGTAAACACCGATTCCCAACCGCTGTGGGCTTTTTTGGTGGTCATTGCCAAACATTCGGTTGCTTCCAGAATTTCCCGACCCTGTTCCAGTAATACTCTACCTGCGGGTGTCAGCAGGGCGCGTCTGCCTTCTTTACGAAACACCACCACCTCCAAATCCTGCTCCAATTTCTGCACGGTATAAGAAATAGCCGACGGCACACGAAACAGCGCGTTAGCGGCGGCGGCAAAACTGCCTTTGCGGTCGATTGCGTCCAGCACTTCCAGCGCGTCTAAGGTAATTGGGTATTTCATAATGATTACTCGGTGAATTGTTCAATTATTTTGAACTGATTGGGCAGAATTTACCGCTTTTTATTCAGTCAGCCAAACCTATAATGAAGCCAACCGTACATTTCATTCACACAGAGGTCATTATGAACAAATTAATTCACAACACATTGCTTGCTAATGCAGGATGGGAAGCTCTTATTCTGCGTTTTCCGATTGGTTTAATTCTAGCCGCGCACGGCAGCCAAAAATTATTCGCGTGGTTTGGCGGTTACGGCTTGGAGGGTACGGGACAATTTATGGCATCAGTAGGTTTAACCCCCGCTTTTCTCATGGCGTTATTAGCGGGCAGTGCGGAATTTTTCGGCGGCGTGGGTTTAATGCTGGGATTATTCACCCGTCCTGCGGCGGCAGTGAATGCCTTGACCATGTTGGTTGCCTTGTTAGCGGTGCATTTGGGCAAGGGTTTTTTTATGGATAGCCACGGGATTGAATACGCGCTGGCATTATTATCCGCCACCAGCGCACTGATTTTTATCGGCGGCGGACGCTATTCACTGGATTATTATCTGCTGAAAAGCAATATATTGGGGGTGCAAAATGACTAAGCAAACACGAAAACTCACCACAGTTGTCACAGGGCGGGCGACCAGCGACGGCTCGGGCGTAAAACTGCAACGCATTATTTACCAGCAACACCAAAAAGCGTTTGATCCGTTTTTATTATTGGATGAATTTGCTTCGGACAATGCCGCAGACTATATCGGCGGTTTTCCCAGTCATCCGCATAGAGGCTTTGAAACCGTGACTTATATGCTGGAAGGCGCGATGTTACACCGCGATCATTTAGGCAACGAAGGGCATTTAAGGGCAGGTGACGTGCAATGGATGACTGCGGCGCATGGCATTATTCATTCGGAAATGCCCGAACAGGAAAACGGTTTGTTGCGTGGCTTTCAGTTGTGGATTAACTTACCTGCTACAGAAAAAATGAAACCGCCGCATTATCAGGACATTGCCGCCGCTGATATTCCGCATCTTAGTTTGGCAAACGGCGGTTACATTAAAGTGATTGCAGGCGATTACATCAGCGACACAGAAACGATTACAGGCGTAACCACGCAACCGTTATACCTTGATGTATCGTTAAGCCCGCAACAAACAGTGAACATTCCGATAGCCACAGAGCAGACGGTGTTAATCTACGTTTATCTAGGTGACACGCTAGTGGGCGCGGCGGCTGACATATTAACAGCGGGGCAATTGGGGCAGTTGGAAAACGGTGATAACCTGCAACTGGCAAGCCAACAGCAAGCGACGCGGTTTTTAGTGTTAGCCGCATTACCGCTTCATGAACCTATTGTACAATCAGGACCGTTTGTGATGAACAGCGTTGCAGAAGTTGAACAAGCCTTTCGTGATTACCGTGACGGTGTATTGACACTGTAAAACCTTTTTAATAACTCAGAGGAGATAACCATGCCCGCCAAACCCGCAACAACTTGTGTAAAAATTCACGATATTATTGAAGCCCGCTGGAGTCCACGCGCGTTTGACCCTGCTAAACCCGTCAGCCATGATGATGTATTGGCATTGCTGGAAGCGGCACGTTGGGCTTCCTCTTGCTTTAACGATCAACCGTGGCGGTTTATCGTGTGTGATAAACATACCGATGCCGACAGTTGGCAAGATGCGTTCAGCACCGTAGTGGAAAGAAATCAATTATGGGCAAAAAACGCACCTGTGTTAATGCTGTCGGTGGCAATGACCAATTTTAATCACAACGACAAACCCAACCGCTGGGCAATGTATGACACAGGCGCGGCAACGGCTAATCTGTGTTTACAAGCCACGGCATTGGGTTTGGTGGTGCATCAAATGGGCGGTTTTAATGCGGAAAAAGCGCGTGCCGTGTTTCATTTACCCCACGACTGTACGCCGATGGCAATGATGGCAGTGGGTTATCAGGGTGATGTAGACGCATTGGATGCTGATTTTAAAGCACCCGAAGTCGCTGAGCGGTCGCGTGTTCCATTGGAACAACGCTTTTATGCGGGACGCTGGGGCAAAGAAATTAAGTAACAGCTACGACAGCCAGTCCGTTCATGACTGGCTGTCGTTACAGCAAAACACCTGTATACAGATAATTTGAAACTCAGATATACTGCAAAAATCCATTAATTTTTTATAAAAATAATTATGAAACAGTCTGATGAGTCACTCTTTAATCCGTCACAACAAGTTATAGATTACGCAAACGTTAAGGAATACGATAATAACTACGCAGACTCTATTGCCCATCCACTTGATTTTTGGGAAAAACAAGCCGAAACGCTGGAATGGACAACAAAATGGGATAAAGTCCTTGATGATAGCAATCCGCCGTTTTTTAAATGGTTTACGGGTGGCAAAACCAACATTATTTTAAATGCCATAGACCGCCATTTAAAAACCGCCAATCGTAATAAATTAGCCATAATCTGGGAAGGCGAACCAGGTGATGTTCGCAGTTTTTCCTATCACGCGCTCAATCGTGAAGTCTGCGAATTCGCCAATATCTTAAAGGCAATGGGCGTAAAAAAAGGCGACATTGTCACTATTTATCTGCCGCAAATTCCTGAACAACTGTTTGCCATGCTCGCTTGTGCCAAAATTGGCGCGGCGCACAGTGTGGTTTACGGCGGTTTCAGTCATGAAGCCTTAGCCGATAGAATCAACGATGCTAACAGTCGCGTCGTCGTCACCGCTGATGGCGGATTCAGACGCGGTAAACCCAGCAACTTAAAAGAAATTGTCAACAAAGCTCTGGAACACACGCCTACCGTGGAAGTGTGTATCACCGTCAAACGCACGGGTGTTGATGTCTTCATGGAAAACGACCGTGATTATTGGTTTCATGATTTAAAAAGTCTGCCGATTGCGTCTGCGCAATGTGAAACCGAAATTATGGATGCCGAGGATGTGTTATTTATTCTCTATACGTCGGGTTCTACGGGCAAGCCTAAAGGTTTGGTGCATACGCATGGTGGTTACAGCGTCTACACCGCCACCACCCACAAAATGGCATTTGATATAAAATCCGAAGACCGCTGGTGGTGTGCCGCTGACCCCGGTTGGATTACGGGGCATTCTTACATCGTATATTCCCCGCTCATCAATGGCGCGACTATCTTTTTATACGAAGGTGCGCCTAATCATCCCTATCCGAATCGCTGGTGGAAGATGGTGGAAAAATATGGGATTAACATTTTATACACCTCGCCGACCGCGATTCGCGGCTTAATGCGTTATGGCGAGTCGTGGCCGAATAAACACGATTTAAGCTCATTGCGCTTATTGGGTTCAGTCGGTGAACCGATTAATCCAGAAGCGTGGAAATGGTATTACAAAGTCATCGGTAAAGAAAAATGCCCCATTATTGATACTTGGTGGCAAACCGAAACAGGCGGTTTTATTATCTGCCCCATTCCCGCCTTACCGTTAAAACCCGGTTCGGCAACCAAACCCTTTTTTGGCATTGAAGTCGATGTTGTGACTGACACGGGCGAAAAAACTCCTGTGGGCGAAGAAGGTAATTTAGTGATAAAAACCCCGTGGCCGGGTATGGCGCGGACGGTTTATGAAGATCCTGACCGCTACAAAGAACTCTATTGGCAGAAATACGAACAACAGGGCTGGTATCATTCAGGCGATGCGGCGCGTATAGACGAAGACGGTTATTACTGGATTATCGGTAGAACCGATGACGTGATTAAAGTCAGCGGTTATCGACTGGGTTCGGCAGAAATTGAAAGCGCGTTAATGACCCATCCAGCGGTTGCAGAATCCGCCGCTATCGGTTTGCCGCACGCGCTGAAAGGCTATGCCATTCATTGTTATGTGGTGTTGCGCAAAGGTTACGAATCCAGTCCCGCGCTGGAAAAAGAACTCAGAGAACACGTTGGTGAAATGATGGGCGCGATTGCCCGTCCTGAAGAAGTCGCGTTTATTGAGGTGTTGCCCAAAACCCGAAGCGGAAAAATTATGCGCCGTGTGTTGAAAGCACAGGCATTGGGTCAGGATATTGGTGATTTAAGTACGCTGGAAGAATAATTAAGCGGCGTGATGATGTGTTGTATAGGTGCGGTTACTCCGCACCTATTTAACAACGTTTGGCGAGGCTTATTATTCGGAAGGATAAAAGGGCGACAGCATCCCTATATTGGCTTCTTGAGTGATTTCGCCGTCAAAAAGTTTTGTCGAAAGATTACCGTTTACCTGTTTAGCAAAGGGAAGCAGTAAACCATCAATATATTTTTGCGCATTTTCTACACAGTCGAATTCATAAAATCCGCCTACTGTGTTGGTGTTTACGCCACTTAACCATGTTTTCGATTTCAACCCCGCGTATTGTTTCATATCAACGTTGATAGGTTGCCAATCAATGGTATCGAAGGGGATGGATACTTGATATTCAGCATACAAAAAAGTTTTTTTCATTTTTAATCTCAATGTTAATGTTTAAAGGTCATTAAAACGGCTCTTTAAAGGGTCTTAAATCCAATTCCTGCGTCCACGCGCTGGGGTGTTGCTGATGAATAGCCCAATAGGTTTGTGCAATCGCATCCAGTTGTAACAAGCCATCGTCACCTTTAGCCGACACATAATCAGCGAATTGCGTTCTCGCCCTTTCTCCGTCAATCACGCCGTCAATAATCGTATGCACGACATGGACACCTTGCGGGGCAAACTCACGCGCCATGCCTTGTGCTAAGGCTCGTAAACCTGCTTTTGCGGCGGCAAACGCGGTAAAAGGCGGTCTGGCACGCATTGATGCCGTCGCTCCTGTAAAAATGAGCGTGCCTTGCCCTTGTTGTTGCATCATGTTAAGGGCTTGTTTGCCAAATAAAAAACCGCCATAACAATTTTGTTGCCACAAGCGGGTAAACAATTCACTGTCGGTTTCTAATAGGGGTGCTGAGATATTACTGTCCACATTGTAAACAGCAATACTCAGCGGATAAGCCTGTTTTTGTATCTCAGCAAAGAGTCGTTCAACATCCTGCTCAAGCGTTGCGTCGGTGACCACAGCAGTCACTTTACCGCCTTGTTGGGTTATTTTTTCGGCGACAAGCTGCAATTTGTTTGCACTGCGTCCAGCGATAAATACAAATAGACCTTGTGCGGCAAAATGTTTTGCCAATGCCGCACCTAATCCTTGTTCTGGGCCTACGCCAATCACAACGGCTGAACAGACTTTGCTCATGAGTTTTCCTTAGGCTTTTTTGCCAAAAATCAGTGAGAAATTATTAGCAGGCATATTAATTTGCTCTTTTAATTCCAAACCGTGCTGTTCGGCGGCTTTTCTCAAATCGGCAACATCTTTCAAGCCCCATTCAGAAACGCCTGCTGAACTCAAGGTTTCATGAAATTCTTTATTGGAATCGGTGGTAAATGTACCTTCTACGCGAAAGGGGCCGTAAATCAGCAAAAAGCCATCGGCGGTGAGCAAATGGGCGGCACATTGCATCATACCGTCAGCAATGGAAATAGGCGCGACTTGGAAAATATTGATGCAGAAAATAGCGGAAAAAGTATTGGCTTTTTCAGGAATAAACCAAGTGTCAGGATCGGTTAAATCCAGATGACTGGGATCGGCAATATTATCGTTACCGTGATCTTGCGATAATTTTTTGATGTTATCAAACACTTCAACATCTTTATCGGTCGGGTGAAAATGCAGATGCTCAAAATGAGGTGCAAAGTAGTTGATGTGCATACCGCTACCGCTGGCAAGCTCCATTACCGCGCCTTGTTCTTTCGGTAATTTTTCTTTTAGTACACCCAGTATCGGTTCACGATTACGCGAACCCGCCCATGCAACATATTCGCTTAAAGGATGTGGATCTAAAGGTGGCTTTTCTTGACTCATTATTATGTTCCTCTGTTAGTTGTTATCAGGTTTTACCCGTTTAACTTAATGCGAATACTGTGCCAACTTTAAAAAATTATTTATCCTGTATATTACAAGGCATTATATTTAAGCATTGCTGAAAGAGTGAACTCATGCTTCAATAAGTGAACTTACACTTCACAAATGATTACTATGAATAACGACTCCCTTGCTGAACTCAGCCCGATTTTTTTTCTGCAAACTTTTATTCTGGAATTAATGCACGCCAGCGAACAACAAGGGCAGCAGCATTGTGAGCAATTAATCGAACATATCGCCAAAACAGCAGGCTGCTTTTTTGAAGAAACCTATCGCAACAATACCGATAACAGTCAATTGTTGAGCAAAGACAGTTATATTGAATTGATACTGGGGCTAAAAAATAATATTGGCGGTAAATTTTCTTTAGCTTCCAGCACTAATGATTGCATCACAGTAACTAACACCTGTTGTCCGTTCGGTGAGCGCGTCAGCAATTTTCCAGAATTATGCCGTATGACTTCAAGTGTTTTTGGTGGCATTGCCGCACGCAATTTTGGTTATGCAAAAGTGGAAATTAAAAAAAGCATTGCGCGTAATGACGGGGGTTGCGAAGTGTGTATTTACACTAATCCCAAAGCGGCGCAGTATCAGGCGGGCATGGAATACACCGACACCACGCCAGTGAAAGAAACGCAGGATATGAACGCCCTGCATTCACGCATTGAAAGCAGTATGCAAAATGTTTGGTGTACACGACCTGCAAAAAAGCATCAAACGCCCGTGATTATCGCTAAATCGCCTTCCATGCAGAAAATTTTGCAGTCTGTTGAAATCATTGCGCCCACTTCGGCAACCGTGTTAATTCAAGGGCAAACAGGCGTTGGCAAAGAACTGATTGCCAGAGCGATTCATGCCATGAGTATGTGTTGCCAAAAACCGTTTATGGCGATTAATTGCGGGGCGATTCCTGAAAGTTTGCTTGAGAGCGCGTTGTTCGGACATGAAAAAGGCGCGTTCACCGGCGCAATCGAAGTCCATCAAGGCTATTTTGAACGGGCTGAGGGCGGCACTTTATTCTTGGATGAAGTCGATGCCTTATCAGCTGCTGCGCAGACCCGCTTGTTGCGTGTGCTGCAAGAAGGCGAACTTGAGCGCGTGGGCGGCAAACATACTTTGACCGTTGATGTGCGCATTATTTCCGCCACCAATGGTGATCTGGCACAGCTTGTTCAACAAGGTTTATTTCGTCACGATTTGTATTATCGAATTAATGTTGTGCCGCTTAGCATTCCACCGCTGGCACAACGACCTGAAGATTTTCCCTATTTGGTGCAGTTGATTATTCAGCGGCTGAACAAAAAATATAATAAAGCGGTTGAAGCGGTTAGTCGTGACGTTATGCAGAAAATTCGCGCTTATTCATGGCCGGGTAATGTTCGAGAATTAGAAAATGTCCTTGAACGCAGTTTATTATTTACCACGGATCCAGAACTAACGGTATTGGATTTGGAATTTGCGTCCCGACTTTCTGACAGTGAACATACTTGGCAAGCACTCAAAGAACGCGCTCTTACTAACGCCGAACTGTCATTTTTAACCATGGCGTTGACGCAATATCAGGGCAATATCAAAGAGGTCGCTGACAGCATGGGCATCAGTACCCGAGCCGTTTATGGCAAGCTGAAAAAATATGGCATTCAACGGGAGCAATATCGAAATATTGATTAATTGCCGTTTTATTCTGTTGTCAGCCGATTAAATCAGGGATTATGAAGAGCGTTTTAATATATGCCAGAGGGAGCGCACATTAGATTCCGATTCAGGCAACAGCAATGTGAGTGCGATTTCTTCAATGGCCGCAAGTGTGCAAATGACAGCCGCTACCCGAAACGGTATCGCTGAACCGCCAAAAAATAACACATACAACGACAAACCCATAGCCGCAGCGGCAATTTTTACGCCCCAAGTGTGATAGCTGGTAAAACAACCGAATTTACTAAAACCGACAATGGCGGGTAATAAACAACTGGCGACCATCAAAACTACAAAAATCAGTTCTCTATACACCACATCTGGCCATAACCACCAGCAACCGATAGCCGTCGTCATATAAGTGATGACATCCGCCCAACTGTCCAACATTGCACCGAATTGAGAAACCTGTCCTGTCAACCGTGCTACAAAACCGTCTAATAAATCAGTCAGAAACGCCAACGCCAACAGCACCATAAACGCAATGCCATAGCCATACCATGCCAACCACAATAAACCTACGGCGGCGACGAAACGAAAGCCAGTCAATAAATTGGGCAAAGTAAGTTTACTATTCATAAGCTGAATGAAGCGGCAAGTGGTGCGTGATCTGACAGAGACTGCCAAGGCGAATGTGTCAGTCGTTCACAGGATACAGCAGTCAGACCGCGAAAATAAATTCTGTCCATCTGTAAAAACGGCAAAAAAGCAGGAAAGGTACACGCATAACGTCCGTGAGTTTCGCGGAAAACTTCTTGTAAATTCAAGTGATTAAGAAACAATCGCCCTGCCTGTCCGCGCCAGTCGTTAAAATCGCCCGCGACAATCAACGGCGCATCATGCGGTACATGACTGTCTATGCGTTCACACAGCGTTTCAACTTGTGAGCGACGTTCCTTCCCTGTCAAGCCAAAATGAATGCACACAATATGCAGTTCCTGATTGCTGTCAGGAATACCGATAACACCATGCAGCAGACTACGACTTGCCCACGGAAACGGCGACACGTTAATGTTTTCCCAGTGTGCAAACGGGTATTTGCTTAAAATCGCATTACCGTGATGTCCTGCGTTGTAAATGGCATTTTTGCCATACGCGAAAAACGGCCACACACCTTCGGCAATAAATTCAAACTGTGAGCGTTCAGGCCAATGCGCCACTTTTTTTTCATGACGTTGATGTTCGCCCTGCATCTCTTGCAAAAATAATATATCTGCATCCGCCGCAACCAAGGCTTCTCGAATCTGATGCAAGACAAAATGTCGGTTGCTCATGTTAAAACCTTTATGAATATTGTAGGTTAATACCCGTAAGCCTTTATTTTTCATAGCGTCTAATAAGGTCGATTGCGAATATGCAGTTTATAAAGAATCGGGGAAACAAATTCCTCACACAAGAAAAAAATCCCCGCGATTAGTAGCGTATCAACAAAGCTGAGTGCCAGCGATTCATTTAACAACAATAACGGTAACAAGGATTCTGGCACAGTATCAAAACCTCTTGCCCGACTACTGTCAATTTTACCAAGGCGACGTTTGATAAAACTTGCCAGTAAATCGCCTGTCATGGTCAGCATAGCAAATAATACGCCTGTTAAAGGTGCTAAGCCCAATAAAATCGCTGCAATGGTGGTAAAAAAAATCGCCGACAACACGCCGCGCCACGTTTTTTTATTCCCGAATAAACGATGACCATCATGTAGACATAATCCATTATCTACTGGTCTCGCTAATCGCTTACCAAGCAGGGTATTGGCAATAATAGGCGCACCGTTCGCCACAAGAAGCAATAATAAGCCCTGAAACAGGCAATACCAACATAATGACAGCAAAAACATATCGGAATATCTCCTTTTGACAAGTTATATAAGGATAGAAATATTATGGCGAACTGCTTTGCTACTTGTTGCTTGGCTTTAATTTCCTATGTACTGAGCAAAGTCCCCAAAATAATTTTTTAGAGCGTTAGCAATTTCATTACGGCATTCTTCATTTCTTGCAAGTCGAATGATGTGGCTACACTAAACAGGACACTTTTCTATAAAATCACTGAAAAGACCTGAGAGAGTTTATATGACAAGCCAAGCCAAAGAAAAATACACTGCTGAATTTAAAGAAAACGCGGTCAAACGTGCGAATGAATCGGG
>JAUYBJ010000091.1 GCA_030693155.1 Methylococcales bacterium | reverse complement strand
CGGGGGTCTATCTACGCAACAGGCTCTGATTTTTAATCAGTCCTCAGGTTGGGGCGACCTCCCAATGAACGCTTACAGCTTACTCGGTATTCCTTCGTATTATTAGATTGATTTTGAGTAGTTTTAATCATACAAGGGTGGAGTGAGCTTGCGAACCCCAACCTACAATTTTTGCAGAATATAAAAATGAACGCACAGCTGTTTTTCAAAATTACTTGAAATAATAAAGGAGTTTAAACATGACTGATATTGAAGAACTTGAAGCTCAAGTTAGCGATTTACCTAATGAAAAGTTAGCGATATTTCGTGACTGGTTTTATCAATTTGAAGATGAATTGTGGGACAAAAAAATTGCTGCAGATTTTCGTGCAGGAAAATTGAATCATCTGATTGAGAAAGCGCGTCTTGAATTGTCTCAAGGCAAGGCGCGTGAAATTTGAAACACTATACTTCATCCGATTTTTGGCAGTGCTACGAAAAACTACCGATAGACATCAAAGAACTGGCAGATAAAAACTATCAGCTTCTGAAAGAAAATCCACGTCATCCTTCCTTGCAGCTAAAACGTATCGAAGAGCTTTGGTCTGTGAGGATAGGATTACGTTATCGCGCTATTGGCATTGATGCACCAGATGGCATTCAATGGATTTGGATTGGTAGTCATGCTGAATACGATCAAATCATTGGATAAATGCGCCCCCATCCTACCTAAGCTACACCGCCAATAGTGTATAATTACCCCATCATAAACAAACACATACCGCGCCAAAATCCAGATTAAAAAATGTTCCACGTGGAACATCGCAATATAAAATCAATGTAATGTTCCACGTGGAACATTCATGTAACAACAGGAAAACAAAGACTCATGACTAACGCTAACGATCATTACGACAGTACCAATATTCAGGTTTTAAAAGGTTTGGACGCAGTCAGAAAGCGTCCCGGTATGTATATCGGCGACACCGATGATGGCTCTGGTTTGCATCACATGGTTTTTGAAGTTGTGGATAATTCCATTGATGAAGCCTTGGCTGGGTATTGCAAAGAAGTTCGGGTGACGATTCATAGCAATGGTTCGGTGACGGTTTCCGATGATGGGCGCGGTATTCCTGTCGATATACATGAAGAAGAAGGCATCTCTGCCGCCGAGGTTATTATGACCGTGCTTCATGCGGGCGGTAAATTTGATGATAATTCTTATAAGGTGTCAGGCGGTTTACACGGTGTCGGTGTGTCGGTGGTTAATGCGTTGTCAGAAGAACTCAATCTGGAAGTGCGCAGAAATGGGCAGTTATATAAACAAAAATATCTGATGGGTAATCCAGTTGCACCCTTAGCTCCAGTTGGTGCGGCGGAAGGTTCTGGGACTTCAATTAATTTTAAACCCAGCGGTGCGACCTTTACCGATTTGGAATTTCATTACGATATTCTGGCAAAACGCCTGCGCGAACTGTCATTTTTAAATTCAGGTGTGCGTATCAGCTTGAATGACGAGCGCAATGACCGCCAAGATGTTTTTGAATTTGAAGGTGGTATCAGTGCGTTTGTTACCCATTTAAACAAAAATAAAACCCCGTTATTTCCCGATGTGTTTTATTTCATTGCGGAAAAAGAAGGCGTAACCGTTGAAGTTGCCATGCAGTGGAATGATTCGTATCAGGAAAATGTATTTTGTTATACCAATAACATTCCGCAACGTGACGGCGGCAGTCATTTAGCAGGTTTTAGAGGTGCGTTGACGCGCACTATTAATCAGTACATCGAAGCCAGCGGCGCGGCAAAAAAAGAAAAAGTCTCGACTACGGGTGATGATGCCAGAGAAGGTTTGACGGCGGTGTTATCGGTCAAAGTACCTGATCCTAAATTCTCTTCACAAACCAAAGATAAGCTGGTGTCTTCCGAAGTGAAGCCGTTAGTTGAATCAACGATGAATGAGAAGCTGCAAGAATTTTTGTTAGAAAAACCGCAAATTGCGAAAACGATTGTCGGTAAAATTATCGACGCGGCACGAGCCAGAGAAGCGGCGCGTAAAGCTCGCGAAATGACCCGCCGTAAAACCACGCTGGATATTGCAGGTCTTCCCGGAAAATTGGCAGATTGCCAAGAGAAAGATCCCGCGTTATCTGAACTGTTTTTAGTGGAAGGGGATTCGGCGGGCGGTTCAGCCAAACAAGGCAGAGATCGCCGCACGCAAGCCATTTTGCCACTTAAAGGTAAAATTTTAAATGTGGAAAAAGCCCGTTTCGATAAAATGATTTCTTCGGAAGAAGTCGGTACGCTGATTACTGCGTTAGGTTGCGGCATCGGTAAAGATGAATACAATTTAGAAAAATTACGCTATCACCGCATTATTATCATGACTGATGCGGACGTGGACGGTTCACATATTCGTACTTTATTACTCACTTTCTTTTATCGCCAATTACCTGAAATTGTGGAAAAAGGCTATATCTATATTGCTCAGCCGCCATTATATAAAGTCAAAAAAGGCAAGCAAGAGCATTACGTTAAAGATGATGCACAGTTGAATGAGTATCTGATTCAGCTTGCTTTGGACAAAGCGCAGTTATTTACCGATACGGCGACACCGCCGATTCAAGGCGCGGGTTTAGAAAAACTGGCGAATGAATACGTTGGTGTGGTTGAAGTGGTTAATCGTTTGGCGCGTCGTTACGATCATGTGTTTCTGGAACAGCTCGCTATGATGAGTGTGATTAATGACGACATTAAACAAGATGAGCAACAGTTAAACGCATGGTTTGCAAAGATGCAGCAGCGTCTGGTGGATTGTGATAGCAAGGCGATTTTTACCATCACGCTAGATTATAAATCCAGTCAGGATTTTTCCGTCACTATGACAAAACGCCTGCACGGTATTACTAAAACCTTTGTGTTACCTTCGACATTCTTTAACGGTAAGGATTATCAGAAAATTGCCCACTACGCGCAAAACACCGCAGGGATGTTCAGCGAAGCTTCTTTTATGCAAATGGGCGAACGTCAATACCCCGTGCAGGATTTCAAACAAGCCTTTGATTGGATGATGAAAGAAATCAAAAAAGGTCAGCATATTCAGCGTTACAAAGGTCTGGGTGAAATGAATCCTGAGCAATTATGGGAAACCACACTGGATGCCAATAACCGCCGTTTACTGCAAGTACGCATTGAAGATGTGATTGCCGCCGATGAGATATTCACCACGCTCATGGGTGATGTGGTCGAACCACGTCGTGATTTTATTGTGGCGAATGCGTTGAATGTGGGTGTGTTGGATGTGTAGTTGTCGGTAAATTAACAGTTATTTCTATAGATTGGGTTGGGGCAGCTGCAATCCAATCTATGCAGAAAAGAGGTTAAATATGATAGATTTAAACGAAGTAAGCGATAGCGCATTGGTGTTAGAAATTTATCGCCGCATTAAAAGTGAATCGGAAATGCACAATCATCTTAACTACTTATATCGTGCGGCATTGCGTCCTGTTTATAGCTTTTTTGATAAGCAAAACATTGATGAAGCCAATATCAGGATGTATCAATTGCCAAACTGGGAGCAATTGGAAGCTGAGCGTGATGAGGTGTTAGCCTATTTTCCTGATGCAACAGAGTAACAATAAAGTTTAGCAATAATGTTATGTTGACTTTTGAACATGACTGCCAGTCCTTTATACTCTTGCAACCGATTTAACCCACTACCTGATTTTTCAGTCTAATATACTTAAGTAGACTGGGATTCGCTACACACTGGATATTTAGTTAATAGTAATTCTACGGTCACGTTCTCAAGTTAAACTCTTAGGTTTGGCGTGCATTTTTTATACGCTATTTCTCTCCAACCTTTAGCCTTCATCATTATGAATAATAAAATTTACGCTTTACTGATTGCCCAGTTTTTATCCGCGTTTGCCGATAATGCGATTTTGTTCACCGTGATTGCTATTGTGATGCAATCGGGAACGCAATCCAGTTGGTATATACCTGCATTACAAAGTGTGTTTCTGATTGCTTATGTTGTATTAGGGCCTTGGGTGGGTGGTTTTGCCGACCATCATGCCAAATCGCGGGTGCTGATTATTGCCAATTTGATTAAAGCAGTGGGTGCAGGTTTACTGTTGCTGAATGTCGAACCCTTGATTGCTTACTGTATTGTTGGTGTCGGTGCGGCAATTTATAGTCCTGCAAAATACGGTATTCTCCCAGAATTAGCGGGGCATGAAGCGTTAGTAAAAGCCAATAGCTGGATTGAAGGTTCAACCATTTTGGCGATTTTAACGGGTATGAAAATAGGTGCGATGATTGCTGACCACTCAACCCAAACAGCGTTGGTAATGACGATTGTGTTGTTCATTGTTTCGGCAGTAACAACCTTGGTATTGCCTGTAAAAATTACTAAAAAAATCAGCACAGAGTTTGCACTGGTTGAATTTGGTAAACAAATGGCGTTGTTTTTTACTACCCCACGTTCACGATTTGCTGTCTTGGGCGGTTCATTATTCTGGGCTACAGCGGCGTGTTTGCGCGTTATTCTGGTTGCGTGGGCTCCTCTTGTGTTGCTGTCAAAAAATGCCAGTGAAATTGCCGATTTAACTTTATATCTCACCATCGGCATTATTGCGGGTTCAATAATAGTTCCCCGTCTGATACCACTTGAACAGTTACGGCGCGTTAAACTACCTTCTTATTTGATGGCGTTGTGTATTGTTGGACTCAGTTTTACCACTCATGTCATGTCTGCTCAAGCGGTGTTATTTGTAATTGGTATGATGGGCGGCTTGTTTATCGTGCCGATTAATGCAGACTTGCAGGAACAAGGGCAACAAACTATCGGTAGCGGTAGTGCGGTTGCGTTACAAAACTTTTTTCAAAATCTGGCAATGTTGCTGGCAGTGGGTACTTATACGTTAGCCGCCTCAAAACAGGTTGATCCTGTGATGGCAATGTTAGCTTTGGGAGTGATGCTGTTTGTCGCAACGTTTTTTGTGTCGATGTGTTTGCCCGTTAAAATCAAGAAGTAGTCAATATCATTTGTCAGTATGCCAGCCGCGTAGAAATGTTCTGAGCAATAACAGTACGGATGCTTCGGGGTCATGATCGGGTGATAATAAACAGATACCCTGAATACCTTGCCAAAGTGCGTATACGGTTTGCTTTTGTTCGGGGCTGCTGAGGGTGAAGTAAGTCGCGAATTGCTGGAACACACTATTTAATTGCGCCTGATACCAATCGGGTAATTGCGTACATTCAGGCGTAAAAATCATCCGCCAACGCTGAGGATTGGTGCGGGCGTACTGCAAATAGGCTTTCAGCCATGTTTCAATATTGCCTGTATTGGTAATGGGTTGTAAGCGGGTGGTGATGTCTTCTAAAGTGCGGGCGTTGAGGTGGAGGATTAATTCTGCACGACTGGCAAATACCATATAAATACTGCCGACGGTGTAGCCCATTTCCATGGCAATTTTGCGGATGGTGAGCGCGGCAAAGCCTTCTTCGATGATGACAGTTTCAGCGGCATTCAACACCATTGCTTTGATTTCGCTCAAGCTGTGTTCGTTTCGTCTTGCCATTGAGTTTTATGGTAGCCGTTGACTGGCTTTGATGAGTGAGTGTGCGGCTGGAAAATAGCCTGAAATAAACTACGAAATGTTGGCGGAGCGGACGGGGCTCGAACCCGCGACCACCGGCGTGACAGGCCGGTATTCTAACCAACTGAACTACCGCTCCGTTATGTAGCCGCGTATTTTATAACATCTTTGCTATTCGTCAAGTGTTCAATTGCTGGTCGATGGTAATAAGATGATATAAAATTGTATTTTCCCTTATTATCTAATTAATTTTATGGTCTGCAAAACAAATTCCCCCCTGCCGCTTGATGTGGAAGCGGGACAAACTTATGGTTGGTGTAGCTGTGGTTTGAGCCAAACGATGCCGTTATGTGATCGTTCGCATCGAGAACGTTCCGATAAAAAATCGGTTAAATTTGTCGCCGAAGAAACTAAACGTATTTATTTATGCGGCTGTTGTGAGACTAAAACCCCGCCGTATTGTGATGCCAGTCATTGCAAACTGAGTTAAGATTATGGCTATTGAAATAGAACACAAATTTTTATTGGCAAATGACGGTTGGCGTGAGTGCGTGACGCATTCGGTACGTTACCGCCAAGGCTATTTAAGCTCGCAAGCCACCAGCTCTATTCGCGTCCGTATCAGTGATGACCACGCATGGTTGAATATCAAATCTGCCACTATCGGTACGCACCGTCATGAGTATGAATATGAAATTCCGCTCGCCGATGCCGACGAGATTTTGACCAATCTGTGTCGTAAACCGCTCATTGAAAAAACGCGGCATTTTGTACAGGATAACGGGCATACTTGGGAAATTGATGAATTTGACGGCGATAATCAAGGGCTGATTGTTGCCGAAATTGAATTATCCGCTATCGGTGAAAACTTTGAAAAACCCGTCTGGTTAGGCGCGGAAGTCACCGATGATATGCGTTATTACAATAATAATTTATCGCAGCATCCGTATTCAGAGTGGAATGTAACGTTGTGAACAAGTGGCTGGGTATGCTGTTGATGCTGGTGTCCAATGGCTGTTTTGCAGACAATCTGCATGACGCGCTGAATAGCATTGAATCGGAATGGGCGGTTGTGCATTACAGCTTGCCGAAAGCCAAGCAACAAATCGCTTACCCAGCTCTGCTGGCTAAAATCCAACCGCTCATGGAACAGTATCCGAATGATGCAGGCGTTATTTATTGGCAAGCCTTGGTGAAAGCCTCGTATGCGAATTATCAAAATCCAGTGGCGGCGTTGCAGGCGGTACACGAAGTGCGTGATTTATTGACCAAAGCCATTGCCATTAATCCGCGAGTGATGAATGGCGCGGCATACATTGTTTTAGGCACGCTGTATGACAAAGTACCCGGCTGGCCGATTGGTTTTGGTGATGATAATACCGCTAAATCTCTACTGGAAACCGCGTTAAAAATTAATCCCAACGGTATCGTCAGTAATTATTTTTACGGTCAGTTTTTGTTGACGCATGATGACGAACAAGCTGCTGAACGCTATTTTAATAAAGCCCTCGCCGCACCGATACGCGCCGAACAGATTTATGCCGATTCGCAGATGCGCCATAACGTAGAGCGTGAATTAAAAAAACTGCACCCTTTATCTCAGCGTAGTCATTAATATGTGGACAGGAAAACTCGCGGTACTTTATGAAGGGCAGGGCGATAGTTTAGCGTTTGCACAATTGGCGGAACGTTTAAACGTACCGTTACGCAACACTGCACAAGCCGATGTATTAGCTGAGCCATTTTTTTTATGCTGGCGTGATGGTTGTTTGAAATTACTGGATAGAGAACTGCTAAGAAAAGGCGGCTTAACTGTTGATATAGAGCCGCGCAACGGCGAACAACGCTCCTATCCCGCGCCCAAACAAGGTGCGTTAGCCCAGGCCTTAGGACGCAAAACCAGAACCGTGGTCGATGCCACCACAGGCTGGGGACAAGACAGCTTGTTTATGTTTCGCATGGGTTATCAGGTCAGCTGTATCGAACGCTCACCGATTATGGCAGAATTATTGGTGGATGGGTTTCATCGCCTCAATCAACAAGACTGGATGCAACGTTTGCAATTATCTGCTCCAGAGTTATCCACAGGCAATGCGATTGATTTATTAGCCGCATTGGAAACACCGCCCGATTGTATTTATCTTGATCCGATGTTTCCGCCGAAACGTAAAAAATCGGCATTAGCCAAAAAAGCAATGGTCATTCTGCGCGATTTATTGGGCGATGATACCGACAAAGACCAGCTGTTTACTGCGGCGTTACAAGCCGCAGGTAAGCGCGTAGTGGTCAAAAGCCCCGATGATGCTGAACCCTTAGGTGGTAAACCTAATGAGAGTTTTTCGGGAAAATTAGTGCGTTATGATATTTATTTAAAGGGTTGAATATGTCCGATTGGCAAGATGTAATAGCTGAATCCGCTCTCGCTGAGGGTGAAAATACCGTGGTTGATGTTGACGGCACCGAAGTAGCGATTTTTAAAATTGACGGTCAATGTTATGCCATTGCCGACGTGTGTTCCCACGATGGCGGTGAAATTGCCAGCGGTATCGTTGACGGTGATGAAATTATCTGCCCCCGACACGGCGCACGTTTTTGTATTAAAACAGGCGTGGTCACAGCTCCCCCCGCTTATGAAGACATCGACTGTTTTCCTGTGCGTATTGAACAAGGCAAAATACAGGTGCGCGATAATCGCTGGGATTAACGCTTAACATTTTCTCAGTCTACCGCATTGGGAATAATAGCGACTAAATCGGTGACTCCCACATCCACCCCCGCCTGTGATAATAGTGTGGTCACCTGCCCTCGGTGATGGGTTTGATGATTGAAAACGTGCATCAACAAACTGAACAAATTCTTTGTTGATGCAATGCCTTTTGTGTTGCTATAACTCAGCATCAGGTTAAGTTCCGCAACTGTCATAGAGCGTGCTAACTCAGAGAATAAGTTATCCACAATTTGCCGATACGCATACAGTTCGTCGATAGTCGAAAACAATATGGCATCCAATGATTCAGGCGGATGTAACTCTCGAATAACAGTTAATTCTTTATGCGTAGCTAACAGCTGCGCGAAACGTTGTAACCAGATTGTGTCAGCAACCGCGATATGATTCAGCGTTCCGATAATCGAGCCAAAAAAAGCCCCGCGATTTTTTGCCAGTTCTTTTGTGGATAACTTTATTGCCGCCTCGTATAACTGGGTATTCATCCATTGATTGTACTGTGCCATCAGGCATAAATGGTCGGTCAGCTGCATGGGTTATTTTCCCTACGTTATCACCAGACTACCGTTGAGTAATCTTTCAGTATTTTTCCAAAATCCTCGACACTTTTCCAGCCAAGCGAATGGCTTTTCAGCCGACCAGCGTTTAGAAATGACTGAAAAAGTAATTAACCTATCGGGTGTCGGTTTTTATCAGAGCATCAAAGGTAAAAAAACCAAAAATATCGGTGATTTTGTTGCGTTGCGAGGGTTATTTACTTAGTATTTGTCAAACTATTGTACAACTGTTGTGATATAGTAAACAAATTGTCTTTAATGAAGAAGTAAGCAAATGGATGACTATAATAAAACCTCTGCACAATATTTGATTGGTACGGTTTCTAAACGGTCTGGCGTTAAGTCTGATTTAGTCAGGGCGTGGGAGCGTCGTTATCAGGCAGTAACACCCACACGCACCGAGGGCGGACATCGCGTTTATACCGATCAGGATATTGCTCGCCTTAAATTACTGAATCAAGCAACCAGTCATGGTCATAGTATTAGTCAAATTGCCCAGTTTTCACTGGATGAGTTGAAAAGACTATTACAGCAGGAGGAGACACAAAACTACGCACCTATTAGTTTGACGGGTGACAAACAATTTTTGGCAGAGGATTATATTGAGAAATGCTATGCGGCTGTATTGGCATTTGATGCCAGAGCTTTGGAATCGCATTTTGAAAACGCCATTGTTGAATTGCAATCACAAGTCTTTATTGAAGATTTACTCACGCCGTTATTAGCACGCATTGGTGAGCGGTGGAAAACAGGCGAACTTCGACCGATTCATGAACACATGACTTCATCGGTTATTCGATCACTCACTTATATTTTACGCAATAACAGCCCTTGCCCCGAACACGCACCCCGCATGGTCGTCAGTACGCCGATAGGTCAAATGCACGAATTGGGTGCGTTACTCGCCGCCATTATGGCGGAGCTTAATGGGTGGCAGGTGACGTATTTAGGGGCGAATCTACCCGCCGAAGAAATTGCTGCAGCTGTGAAATTTACTCATTCCAAAGCAGTGACTATCAGTATTAGTTTTAATACAGATGATCATGTTATTTCCAAGGAAATCAGACGCTTAAGAAAACTGGTCGGTACGGGTGTCGCGATTATTGTTGGAGGAAGGTCTGCTGCTTATTATGAAGCGGTATTGGATGAGGTGGGGGTTTTAAAAATTGAAAGTTATACACATTTCAGGGTTATTCTTGACCAGCTGGCGGGGGATGTTTAGGCAGAACGACTGAGTTGGCGCAACTCATATCACGCCAACTCAACCCATTTACTTTAGTTAAAAGTCCTCATGCTTACCATTGTCTATTACGACGACGATGTTTTTTGACTTTTTTAACGGGTGTCACAGGAGCAGGTACTACAGGCGCAGGTACTACGGGAGCAGGTACTACAGGCGCAGGTACTACAGGTGCAGGCACTACAGGTGCAGGCACTACAGGTGCAGGTACTACAGGTGCAGGTACTACAGGCGCAGGCACTACGGGAGCAGGTACTACGGGAGCAGGCACTACAGGCGCAGGCGTTACAGGTGCAGGTACTACAGGTGCAGGTGTTGTAGCCGTTGTAAACTCATGAGCACCAATATCGGGTGCAGTTGTTTTTCGAGCCACTTTAAAGAAATCGGTAGTCACACCTGCTACGGTTATGCCCGCGCCTATCATAGGTGAGCCTGCCAATAGTTTAAAATAATCGGGTGTCAATGCACCTGCCGTGGTCGCGCCTGTTTTCGCTATTCTCGGATCGCCGGCAATATTGGTTGATGCTAGAACAGGCGGCAGTATCGACCAATTATTATTGGAAAAAGTGATGCCGCTTTTGCTGGGTACACCACTGTCCGCGCCCAAAATAATGTTATTTCTAATTTGAGAATTGGCATTAGATACACTACTGCCGCTGTCACCTGTAAATAGACCACCACCAACAATCGTATTGTTAGCTATCAATACATTTTTCAAGCCCGAATTGGCAACCTCTGTCCAGCTGAACGCATCAAAATCGGTATTGTAGATAAAATTATTAATAATAGTATTATTGGCAGAACGTGGCTTGCTTGCTACTTCATCCGCTAGTGTAATTGCAGCAGGAGCAACATTTCTTCGCGTTGGTATGGCAGGATTTGACGATACATAAACCATATTGCGCTGAATCAAACTGTTAGTGGTATCTGAAATGTACAGGTTGATAGTCCAGTTGTCGTAAACAATATTGTCTTCCATCGTGCAGCGGTCAGCTTCAAAACAAGATAAGCCTTCACCCCAGTTGTTATAGACCTTATTGCGTCTGAAAGTAGCATAAGAAGTAATACCTGCTTTCAACGCATTGGCACTGCGATTGCGTGCCGCACTCATTCCAGTAGCCCAACCTGATGTTACTTGTCCTGTGTTGGTGGAATTACGATATGCTGCTTGCCAGATAGTAGAATCTTCTACCGTGTTGTAATCGCCGCCAAGTAGTACACCCGTTTCCCAGATATGATGCACATTCATTTTACTGAGTGTATTACGACTGCCGTTAATTTCAACGCCGTAGCCGCCGACATACCTTCCCGTGATATTACTGTTTTTTACTTCAAAACCAGACACGGTATTGTTATTGCCGTACACCGATAAAAGTACGCCCCAATCGCCTCTGGGTAATGTGTTGCCTCCGTCTATAACAGGTGTATTATTTGGATAAGCACTCAGTGTAATGCCGTTTTGTCCAATGGAAACGGTTTCGACATACGTTCCCGTCATGACATAAACAATGTCACCACTCGCTTTAGCTTTATTTAATCCGTTGTTTATTGTTTTTACTGGTGTTGTCAGCGATGTACCCGTATTGCTATCAGAGCCAGTAGGTGATACATAATAAGTTGCGGCATAAAGGGGCTGTAGCCCGAAAAGCCCTTGAATACAAGCAGTAAGAAGTAATTTTTTGGTTCTATTTTTCATGGTGTTTTACCTTAATATTTTAATTGGAGATTGACCTCCGTTTATCACTCTTTTTGATAACGCAGTACTAATTTTGAGATTTTTATAAATAACAGTATCATTTTCATAACGGTTTACCTTTAACGTCGATTTGCATCTATATAAATAAAAAAGCACATTCCATGCCATTTGTGTTGATATATAATTTTTTTGTTTAAAATCAACTAGTTATAATAATTAAGTGCCTCTTAAGAAAGAAGATGTATTTAGCAAAAGTTAAATTTTTAATAATTAACTTTCAAATATCAGGGTAATCACGCCATGCCTGAAAAATCGGAAAATTTCTTGAGTCATGTGCGGATAAAAAGCAGTTTGATAATAAATGTAATTTTTTTGACAAAAAATGTATTTTTTGTCAAAAAACGTCTTATCGGTAATGGATGCTACTCATTAAAAATAGCTATGAGCATTTACCTGCTTTATAAAAAATGATAATACAATCAACGTTATTCATAGCGTTCTTGATGAGTGCGGGACAATTCAATAAAACCATGTGTGCCGCGCTTGGATTTAACCGCCAACCACTCTTTTAGCAGCAATAACTCAGGTGTTTCTTCCAGATCATCCAGCGGTTGTTTATTTTTTAACAAACGAAACGCGGTTTCCAGCACCTTGTAACGGTCGCCGGTAATACCTGCCCGTCTTAAGCCGATGGTATTTAAACGGTAGTGTCGCGCGGGTCGTCCACCTATCAGCGTGAACGGAATGACATCCATATTCAGCCCTGTCGTGCCTTGCACGATAGCGAATGAACCCACACGGCAAAATTGATGCACCACTACTGCACCGCCCATGAAGACATTATTACCCACTTCAACATGACCGCCGATGGCAACATTATTAGCGAAAATGGTGTTGCTGCCGACCTTGCAGTCATGCGCGACATGGCTGTTATTCATAAAATAACAATTGGATGCAATACGGGTTTCGCCGTGTTCTTTAGAAGCACGGTGAGCGGTAAAGCCTTCTCTGAAGACATTGTTATCGCCTATCAGCAACCATGACACCGTTTCCGCCTTAAAGCTGGTATCTTGCGGCAAGTCACCTAATACCGCATGAGGATGTAACACATTGCCCTTGCCCATTTTGACATAACGCTGCACCACGCCGTGCGTGCCGATATGGCAGTTATCGCCTAATTCAACGCCTGATTCGATGACGGCAAAAGGATCTACGGTAATGTTGTCGCCCAGCACAGCGTCTGGGGCAATATAAGCAGTAGGGTGTATGTGTCGGGTCATGTTTAGCCTCGTGGATGATATTTTGTGTGTAAGTCTTTTAAACGTTGACTGGCAACGTGAATATAGATTTGTGTGGTCGATAAATCGGAATGCCCCAGTAATAATTGTACTACGCGCAAGTCTGCACCGTGATTTAACAAATGAGTGGCAAAGGCGTGTCTCAGGGTGTGCGGGGATAATTCTTTGTTAATACCCGCCGTTTTAGCGTGGCGTTTAATGATATGCCAAAAGGCTTGGCGTGTCATACCACCAGCTCGATTGGTGACAAATAAATAATCACATTGCCGCTCTCCCAACAAGCTGCCCCGCGCACTGGTCATGTAAGTTTCCATCCAGCTCATCGCTTCTTCACCGACGGGTACTAGGCGTTCTTTATTGCCTTTGCCGATGATTCTGACCACACCCTGACGAAAGCTGATTTGTTCAAACTTCAGCCCCACCAATTCTGAGACGCGCAAGCCTGTGGCATACAGCATTTCCAGCATGGTTTTATCTCTCAAACCGCGTGGATTACTGACTTCAGGGGCATTAAGCAACAACTCTACGTCGTGTTCCGATAATGACATAGGTAACGGCTGACCGATATGCGGCGACTCGATTAAGGCGGTGGGATCAACACTGATGCTGTTTTCACGAATAGAGTAGCCATAAAAACGCCGTAAACTGGATAAAATGCGTGCCGCAGAGCGACTGCCGATACCGTCTTTATAACGGCTGGCAAGAAATTGTGATAAATCACTGCTTGTTACCTCTAGCATAGGCTTGCCTTTTAACCACAGCGCGAAAATGCGTAAATCACTGCGATAGGCGGACAGCGTATTGTCGCTTAAACCTTCTTCTGCCCACACGGCATCTAAAAATTGGTCAATTAACTCAGTGGCTGTCATTTTTAATGGGGTGGCAAGTGTTGCGGGGTTGAAAAAAACAGCGGTGAAATGTTGCACCGCTGTTTCAATACGCTTAGTGCATATCAGGACGCGGATGGTGTTGCATCATAGCGGCGTGATAGGCTTTCATTAGATCACGCTGTTGTTTTTTCAGTTGTTCTTTTTTAGCGGAATCTTTTTCTGCCAGAATTTGATTAGATAAATCGTGCATCAGCAATGATTGTTCTTGTATGGCTTTCAGATGCTGTTCTTGTTGCTCTTCGCTCATATTGCCCATCATGCTGCCATGCTTCGTGGATGCAGGTGCAGCGGGTTCGGCTGGTTTTTCTTGATCAGCGGCAAAGCTGGTCATGCTGAGCGGTAATAACAATAAGGCAATAGCGATTAATGGGTAAGATAATTTCATGTTAATAACCTCGTGCATAGATGAAAGAATAGAGCGTTTGCGAGCATTAAGTCGCTCTTAATAGTTCACTCGCATTATAGGGCGACTTATTAGTGATACGATAAGAAACAGGCTATGGCATTCTAGTCGTTATCCAAGTATATTGCCGTATTTTTATACACTTTGTTACAAACCACTGAATCCATTCCATCATCATGAAATCAACTTTACTTGTGAGTGCTGTTCAACAGCCCTGTCATGCGGACAGACAAACCAATCTTGACTTTTCCATTGCCAAAATTCATGAAGCCGCCGCAGCGGGTGCTGATTTGGTGGTGTTGCCCGAATTACATTTAGGGCCCTATTTTTGCCAGAATGAAGACTATAATCATTTTGATCTAGCACAACCGATTCCAGGCCCTGCGACAGATATTTTGTCAGCCGTCGCAAAAAAGCTACACATTGTTATCGTTTCCACTATTTTTGAAAAACGCGCCGCAGGTCTATACCACAATACCGCAGTAGTATTTGATAAAGATGGTAGTATTGCGGGTAAATACCGCAAAATGCACATTCCCGATGATCCCGGCTTTTATGAAAAATATTATTTCACGCCAGGTGACTTAGGCTTTAAACCCATTGAAACCTCAATCGGTAAATTAGGCGTACTGGTATGCTGGGATCAATGGTTTCCAGAAGCCGCACGCTTAATGGCATTGGCAGGCGCAGAAATACTGATTTACCCTACCGCTATCGGCTGGGATAAAGAAGACACGCAAGAAGAACAACAACGCCAATTGAATGCGTGGATTACCATTCAACGCGCTCATGCCGTTGCCAATGGTATTCCTGTTATCTCCTGTAACCGCATCGGCTTTGAACAAGCCCCTGATTCAGACAAAGGCATTCAATTCTGGGGTAATAGCTTTATCGCAGGCCCGCAAGGTGAAATCATCACTCAGGCCGATGACAGTGAAGTCAAACTATTAAGTTGCACACTGGATAGTGCGAGAAGCGAACACGTTAGACGAATATGGCCTTATTTGCGTGATCGGCGCATTGATGACTACGGTGATTTAACCAAGCGGTTTATTGATTAAACAGGCTTAATAAGAGAAAGCGTTAAATTGTAGCTATAATATGTTTCAGACAAATAATAATTGTTGTGAGTGATTAATTAATGGCTCTTGAATCTTTGTGGCCTTTCGGTCGAAAAAAAAAGAAAATCCCAAAGAAAGTAGAAGACACTACTGATTACTCTTCATTGGCAAAAATATTTGTCCCTGTGGATCAGTTGACGATAGGTATGTATGTTACTGAACTGGACAGACCCTGGGTAGAAACTTCTTTTTTATTTCAGGGCTTTGAAATTAAAACAGAGAAAGAACTTCGAGCTATCAAAGATGTATGCAACCACGTTTACGTTGACACCACAAAAAGAAAAAAAAGTGTGCAAACTCCAGTAACCTTTAAGCGTGTAGTCGCAACCCAAAACCCCCTTGAAATCTCTAATTACGGCACACCACCTAAAAAATTAGGCAAATTTGAGAAAGAGTTTATCCATGCAGAAAAAACCTATGAGAACGCAGAAGCTGTTGTTTCAAATTTTATGCGCAGTGTGGAAAATGGCGGTGGTATTGATAGTGTTATGGCTAAAAATGCCGTTGCAGAATGCGTCCAGAGCGTTCTGTATTCCCCCGATGCCATGTTATGGCTATCTCAGTTAAGAAATAAAGATGAATATACTGCCCAACATAGCCTGAATGTCAGTATTCTATCCATCGTTTTAGGGCGGCACATTAATCTTTCAGTCGCAGACCTCAATAAAGTCGGGCTATGTGGCATGATGCACGATGTGGGTAAGCTACTGATACCGCCTGAAATTCTTCATAAATCCACGCCACTGGATGAAGAAGAAGCACGCACCATGAAAACCCATACCCGACTGGGCTACAACCTGCTTAAATCCAGCGATAACATGAGCGCGAGCGCGGCGACCGTTGCTTTAACCCACCATGAGCAACTGGACGGCAGAGGTTATCCGCGTCGAATGCAGGAATCAGGCATTTCACATTTTACAAAAATCGTGTCGATTGCCAATACCTATGATGGTTTGACCAGTGATAAGGGTTATAAAAAAGGCAAAACGCATCTTGAGGCAACTCATATTTTAACTAATCTGGCGGGTACGCATTTTGATCCCGTTCTGGTCGTTAAATTTATCGAAAGTATCGGTGTCTATCCACCCGGGTCGCTGGTCGAAATGACTAATGGATGTGTGGCGATGGTCATTGAAGTGCATGAGAACGTTAAATTACGACCCAAAATTATTATTATTTTAGATGAAGAAAAAAAGCCGGTTTCTGAGCGCATCATTGATCTGGCAAGCATGACCAAGGATAAAAACGGCAATATCTACACGATTAAAAATATCATCAAAGCCAGGGATTGGGATCTTGATGTCAGTCAATATTATCGAGAAGGTCTGCTGCAAAAAAGTTTTTCCATGCCCAGATAACTGTTTTCTATCCCATCTGGATAGAGTAGCAATTTTTCAGACGCATTATCAGTTACATAGACAGGGTGGGGCGAAAAATTTCAGAGGGCTTAGGCTCTGTTGACATTTGGTAAAATCGCTAACTATATCAGTAAGTTATGATTTTTCTATATATCTATAACTGGTTGTTTCTGAATGACTATTCCCGAAATGTCAACAGAACCTAGGGCTTAACCGTGAACGTTTAAAGCACAGTGCACAGGGATAATTGCAGGATTTTAATCTATTCAAAAAAGCCAGTTCTCATTGGCGCACCAAGAGAACTGGCATTTCAAAAAACTTATTTTAACGAAATGGTCTCAACACGACCTTTGGCTTCAATAATCAGCTTGTCTTCTTTAGCCAACCAGCCGATAGCACGTTGCACATCATTTTTGTTAATGTCTGTTTCATTAGTGATCTTGGTAACACTGGACGGACCATTTTTATCCAAATAAGCCCAAATTTTGCCTGCGGCATCACCGATTATATTACTCATATTTATCTACCTTTGTTGTGATTAATTAAAAATTATAGTTTCTAGCGTAATTTTTCAGCCAACACGATATTAACCTCAAGTGTTTCCTGATGTTCATCTTGTTCAAAATTAACAAAAATAGCATCCTGCTCTACGTTAACGTATTTTTGTATCACTTGTAGTAACTCTTTTTGTAATTGCGGAAGATACGATGGTTGATTTTTGAAAGAGCGTTCATGGGCAACCAGAATTTGCAATCTTTCCTTGGCAATAGTTGCAGTAGAGTTGGCTTTGGTTATCTTGATGTAATCCAATAAACTCATTACTTACTCCCGAAAAATTTTCCCAAAAGTCCCTTTTTTTCATCAATAAAGCGGTGAGGTATATCTTCTCCTAAATAACGAGCCACAACATCTGCATAAGCCTGACCTGCATCACTTTTTTCATCCAGAATAACAGGCATACCCGAATTGGATGCTGTTAAAACAGATTTTGATTCTGGAATAACACCGAGCAAATCCAGTGACAAAATATCCTGCACATCTGCTACACTGAGCATTTCGCCTATTTTGACACGTTCTGGCGAGTAGCGGGTTAATAATAAATACTCTTTAATAGGCTCTAAACCTTGTTCGGCACGACGTGATTTACTCGACAAAATACCCAGCATCCGATCCGAATCTCTGACCGAGGCAACTTCTGGATTAGTGACGACAAACGCATCATCAGCAAAGTACATCGCCAGATGCGCGCCTTTTTCAATACCAGCGGGCGAATCACAGACAACGTATTCAAAATCCTTGGCAGCCAGCTCTTCTAAAATCTGCCCGACCCCTTCCTGACTGAGTGCGTCTTTATCGCGGGTTTGCGAAGCGGGCAGAATATACAGTTGCTCGCAGTGTTTGTCGCGAATCAATGCCTGATTAAGCGTCGCTTCACCAAAAATAACATTAACAATATCGTAAACAACGCGGCGTTCACAGCCCATAATCAAGTCCAGATTACGCAAGCCGACATCAAAATCAATAACGGCTGTTTTGTGACCTTTTTGTGCGAAACCCATAGCGATAGCAGCACTGGTCGTGGTTTTACCAACGCCGCCTTTACCTGATGTTACAACGATAATTCTTGTCACTTGTTTCCTCCACTGTAGCGATATTAGACAATATCTTTAATAATTAAAGTGTGATCTTGTAAATAAACCTGAACGGGCTTTTTACTCACAACGTCACGCATATCGTCGCTGATTTTATAGTTTCCAGCAATTGAAATAAGCTCGGCCTGTAAATCAGAACAAAAAATGCGTGCCTCCGTATTGCCCTGCACTCCCGCTAAGGCGCGTCCTCTTAACGTTCCATACACATGAATGTTGCCCTCAGCCATAATTTCAGCCCCCGCACTGACGGGTGCCAATACCACTAAATCGCCTGATGAATACAGTCGTTGACCCGAACGAACAGGGCGGGTAATAAGCGTTGTCGTATTTATAGACTCGATTATAGGTTCAGGTGTAATGTTTTTTAGTTTTGGTGTATCGACAGATGCGTTGCTACTGTGTGCAGAATAAACGGGAATAAGTAATTTCACTGCCTCTTTATTCTGCTTTGCATTACCACCACGCATGCCTACGGGTAATAAATTAGATTGCCGAATAATATCCACCAAAGCGGCAAGATCAATAGGGCGATCTAGTTTATTCAGCTCCTGCACATCAAAAATTAACGGTGAGTTTTTAAAAAATTCGGGAGCCGCATCAACTTTTTCCTTAAGTTGTTGCTCAATGATTTTTAAATCATTGGTAAAAAGAATCAAAATAGGTACAGAAAAGCTATCGCTCTTAAATTCTAGTATTGGAGAGTTATTGGGCATTTTTTGAGAATTTGTCAGTATCTATAAAAGCTAAAGCATTATTAACTGTGTGGAGTTTAACATTGCTACTGAAAAAAATCACATCAAGTGCTAATAGTTTTGTTTTGACACGCAAAAACAACCAGCCATTATGCGATATTATTTTGCTCAACCCATAAAAAAGGGCTACTTTCGTTAAGAAGAGTAGCCCTTTTTTTGGTTTTTTTAAAACGATTAACGTTTTGAGTACTGCGGACGTTTTCTCGCCTTGTGCAAACCGACTTTTTTACGTTCTACGATACGAGAATCGCGGGTAACAAAACCGGCTTTTCTTAATGATGGACGTAAAGTCTCATCATATACCATTAAAGCGCGGGTCAAACCGTGACGAATGGCACCAGCCTGACCAGAAGGCCCGCCACCTTTAACAATCACGTTGACATCAAATTTGCCAACCATATCAACACATTCTAACGGTTGACGAGATACCATTTGATCGGTTTTACGACCAAAATAATCTTCGATAGATTTTTTGTTAATGGTAATGTTTCCAGTGCCTGCTGTTGCGTAAACTCGTGCTATTGCACATTTACGACGACCTGTTCCATAATACTGAGCTGCTGCCATGGTCTATCTACTCGCTTAAATGTCTAAAACTTTTGGCTGTTGAGCCTGATGATCGTGCGCAGGACCTGCATAAACTTTCAATTTCTTGAACATTGCACGACCCAATGGATTGTTCGGTAACATACCTTTCACTGCATTAGTAAGAATACGATCAGGGAACGTAGCTCTTAATTTGCCTAGGCTAACAGTTTTCAGGTTACCAATGTATCCTGTGTGATGTTGATATAGTTTGTCTTTTTCTTTATTGCCAGTAACGCCAATTTTTTCTGCATTTACAACAATAATGTAATCACCCGTATCAACGTGCGGAGTGTATTCTGGTTTGTGTTTGCCGCGAAGACGCAGTGCAATTTCAGAAGCGAGACGACCTAACGTCTTCCCTTCTGCATCGACCACATACCAATCGCGCGTAACTTCTTCTGGTTTTGCACTAAATGTTTTCATGTATTGTTACTTGTCTTGCGGTTAAAGGCTTGATAAAAGACTGAGGATAATACTAAATATTTAGATATTTTTCAATATTTATTTATAATAATTTTTAAAGTTTATTGACGGATATAGTGTTAAAAAGCATAAACATACATCATCCTCACTATAAAGAACGCATTATTCCCATGTCTGCATTTCAGCTTGCAGTGCGTTTATGCGTTGCAAAATCGCCGTGCGTTTGATATTAAACCAAATCATCAGACTGATAATAATTGCGCCCATGACCATCAGCATAATGGCTTTACCCAAGCCTTGTTCTGGGTAAAAGCGCATTAATTGCCCCAACACATTCAGCACTAAAAAGCTCACGCCCGCGTATAAAAATGCGCGTGTTCGTAGGGCGATGCCCAGCAGAATACCTCCGATACTCAACGCCATTGCCAGTATAAAAATACCCAGTTCAGCGCGTAAGAATACATCCACCGTGGCACAGGCATAAATACTGCTGATGGCGGCAAGGCGGCTTGCCATTAACACGCTGGGTTTGAGTTCGCGGCTGTGTAGGTGCAGCAAAAACAATACGCTTAGCGCGGCAGGGATGACATATATTTGCAGCAATTGACTGCTGTCAACCAGACTGGGTATCCATAAATATACGCCGCCGTTGAATGCCAGTAATGCCATATACAGCGGGATTTTTTGTTCGCTGTGGCGGTGCATCAGGGCATATAACACGCCTGATATGATTAAGGTCGCGCTGGTTTCTGGGCTGGCAAGTTGCAGCGGCACGGTAAACAGTGCCAATACGGGCATCAATAACGCCATATTGAGCAACGGCTTGGAGGGAAACAGCCGTTGCGAGAAAAACAGGCTGTAGGCAAACACGATGAGCAGCGAGGTATCCCATAAGCTCACAGGGTCGTTGCCCAATAACAATAAACGACTATAAAACGCCAATGCGCAGAGCAGTGTCACTATGCAATATAACCAGCTGGAGTTGGGCAGATGACGGACATGACGCACGCCGATAGCGCAGATTATCAGCCCTGTCGTGAGTGCGGCGATAGCGTCCAACGGTGCGCATAAAAACTGTAACGGGGCGTTGGTCATGACCCAGATTTTGATGAGTAGTCCATGACCGCTCAGCTCCACTAAGCTCAAGGCGGTCAACCACGCGGCATAGCGGGCATAGTCGGTATTGGCTAATAGCCGCATACACACACAGGCAAGCACAATCAGTTGTAAGGCATACCACGGTAATAAGGCTAAAACGTTCTGCGTATCAACCCACAAAAATGGATACAAGTGTAAAAAAGCCAAGCCTTCAATACTGGCGATAAGTTGCCAGAATGAGCGAGGTGAGCGTTCGCTTAATGCGGCACTCAAGCAGGTAATTATCGCTAATGAGAGCAATAATTCGGGCAGGTCGGACGCTGAATACGCACACAATGACACGGTAGCCAGTCCAACGCTGAGGTATAACCAACGGGTGACGGCGATGTTTATGTCATGTTGATGCGGATGATGTAAGCGTGATCAGGCGTAACCGATAGCGAATAACAGGACGCTCCATACTGCTAACAATAACGGTGGCTGAAATAGTGTGCTAAAGGAGGCAATGTAAATTGCCCACAATGACAACAACACCGCCCAGATCAAACCATGTACGGCGGTTTTAGAAAACCGTAGCCACAATAAATGCGCGAACGACACGGCAAGCAGAACGCTGACGGGCAAAGTGTTTGCAAAGCCGCCATAGCGCAGGGTGTTGGCATCAATAAAATCCACGCCCAGATAAATGCTCAATGCCAATAAGTAGGCAAGCAAAACAAGGCGCACCATCCATTCAAATGCGAACCCTGATACTGCTTGCCGCCAGTAATAACTGGGCGTTACACCACAACAATAGGTTAATCGGCAGATGTTCATTGTCGAAGTTAAAGGCGATACCTGCGGCAGTCAACGCACCTGCGGCAAGCCAAGAGAAGCCGAACCAACGACTGTAACGCAACATCAACACGCAGTAAGCCGACAGTTCAAGGCAATATCTGCCTACACTGACTTCGTTAATCGCCGCTGTCCACCAAAAAGGACTTAGTGCAATCAGCAAAAACCCCAGCCACGGAAAAAATATTTCATCAATTGCCCATTCGCTCCACTGTTTATTAAAGCGTGGCACTATTAACGTGGCACAACACCATAAGGCGTAGCCAGTCAGTATGGTAGCGGTTTGTAATCCAGAGCCATCAAGCGATACGGGCAATAAACTGAACACCACCAACGTAGGAAAACAGGCACTTGCCAAGCCACGCCACTGTGCCGCACCAAGCCAGTGTTTGGACAACGGAAAGCTGGTGAATAATAAAATCTGCAATAACCAAGGCAAGGCGTTGTCATGCCCTGCGCTGGTAAAAAATAACGTCAATGTGCCTAATAATGCCTAGCAAAAACACAGGTTTGCCACCAGCGTGA
The DNA here is from genome assembly GCA_030693155.1 of Methylococcales bacterium. Lineage (GTDB taxonomy): Bacteria > Pseudomonadota > Gammaproteobacteria > Methylococcales > Methylomonadaceae > UBA4132. Next base: position 204 of record JAUYBJ010000091.1, on the reverse strand, counting down.
GCGGCACACGGTAAGCCGTCATGTCAGGTTTATTTTCCATGCGATAGGACAACAAGCCCATGACTAGGTTCTGTTGACATTTGAAAGTTACATCCCCAAAACATGGCGATTTTGGGATGACATGAAAAATCGAATAGAACTGAGTGATGAAGAATGGCAAGCGATTTATAGCGTGTTACTATTGAATCGACGGGTTTATGTAGG
>JAUYBJ010000083.1 GCA_030693155.1 Methylococcales bacterium | reverse complement strand
TTCAAGTTATTTTGCCTTGATTGTTTAAAAAACGCTTATAATTGACTGTTAAAATTTTATTTATGTTTATCGAGGTATTAGCATGGAGCTAAGTGGCGCGCAAATCCTGCTTCAAAGTCTGGCAGACGAAGGAGTGGAATATATTTTTGGCTATCCGGGCGGAGCGGTATTGCACATTTATGATGCAATTTTCCAACAGGAAGCGGTGAAACACATTTTGGTTCGGCATGAACAGGGCGCGACGCACGCGGCTGACGGCTATGCACGCGCCACAGGTAAACCGGGAGTGGTATTAGTCACTTCAGGGCCAGGCGCGACTAATGCTGTCACAGGGATTGCGACCGCGTACATGGATTCTATTCCGATGGTGATTATTTCTGGACAAGTATCATCGCCTGTTATCGGCAGTGATGCGTTTCAAGAAGTGGACATGGTCGGCATTACGCGCCCTTGTGTGAAGCACAACTTTTTAGTCAAAGATGTCACTAAACTGGCTGAAACCATTAAAAAAGCCTTTTATGTCGCAACCACTGGACGCCCCGGCCCTGTGGTAGTGGATATACCGAAAGATATAACTGCACCCAACATTACCGTGCCTTATAAGTACCCTAAAAAAATATCTTTGCGTTCGTATAATCCAGTGGTTAATGTCGCTAAAGAGCAGATTAAAGCAGCGGTTGAATTATTACTGAGCGCGAATAAACCGATGATTTATGCAGGCGGTGGCGTGGTGTTGGGTGAAGCAAGCAGCGAACTGACTGACTTTACCCGTCATTTGGGTTATCCGATTACCAATACCTTAATGGGTTTGGGCGCGTATCCTGCCACAGACAAACAATTTGTCGGTATGTTAGGGATGCACGGCACTTATGAAGCCAATATGGCGATGCACGAAAGTGATGTGATTATCGCTATCGGTGCGCGTTTTGATGACCGTGTGACAGGCAAACTGGATGAATTTTGTCCCTATGCAAAAATTATTCATATTGACATTGATCCTGCGTCTATTTCAAAAACCATTAAAAAAATCGCCATTCCTATCGTCGGCGATGTAAAACCCGTATTAAAACAATTATTGGAATGCTTAAAAGAAAGCAAAAAGAAACCCAATAAAAAAGCACTGGAAACATGGTGGAAGCAAATTGACGAATGGCGGGGCGTGCAGAGTTTGGAATATGATCGCACCAGCGATTTAATCAAGCCGCAATATGTCATTGAACAGCTGTATCAGGTCACTAAAGGTGATGCTTATGTGACTTCCGATGTGGGTCAACATCAAATGTGGGCGGCACAATACTACCTGTTTGATAAACCGCGCCGCTGGATAAACTCAGGCGGTTTAGGCACGATGGGCTTTGGTTTGCCTGCGGCGATTGGCGTTAAATTGGCATTTCCTGATGCTGACGTTGCCTGTGTCACAGGTGAAGCCAGTATTCAAATGTGCATACAGGAATTATCCACGGCGTTGCAATTTAAAACCCCTGTGAAAATTATCAACCTGAATAACCGTTACATGGGTATGGTCAGACAATGGCAGGAATTTTCTTACCAAAGCCGTTATTCGCATTCCTATATGGATACCATTCCTGACTTCGTTAAACTGGCAGAGGCTTATGGTCATGTCGGCATTCGTATCGACAAACCCGAAGAAGTCAGACCCGCATTAGAACAAGCATTTGCCATGAAAGACCGTACAGTATTTTTAGACATTATGACTGACAGAACTGAAAACGTTTACCCAATGATTGAAGCGGGTAAAGGACATCATGATATGAAATTGCGCGTTGCGTTAGGCACATCAACGGATCGGGAGCTGGCATAATGAAACATATTATTTCCATCCTGATTGAAAATGAAGCAGGTGCATTATCACGCGTTGCTGGTTTATTTTCTGCGCGTGGCTACAATATTGAATCCTTGACCGTCGCCGCTACCGAAGATCCCAGCTTATCACGCATGACCTTGGTGACTCGCGGCAGTGAAGACATCATTGCCCAAATCACCAAGCAACTTAACAAATTGATTGATGTGGTTAAACTGATTGATTTAGCTGATAGCCCGCATATCGAACGCGAGCTGATGATGGTCAAAATTAAAACCACTGAGCAGACGCGCAATGATATTCGCAGTGTCGTGGATATATTTCGCGGCAGAATTCTCGATGTCACACCCAGCTCTTATGTCGTGGAAATGACCGGTGCGTCCGAAAAACTCGATGCGTTTACTGCCGCTATCAGTCCCGATAGCATTATTGAAGTAGTACGTTCAGGCGCGACCGGTATTTCACGCGGTGAGCTAGGCTTACATTTATAATTAACATTTATTTTTAAATCCAACACAGGAAAAATCATGCAAGTTTATTACGACAAAGATGCAGACCTCTCTATCATCAAAGCTAAAAAAGTAGCCATTATCGGTTACGGCTCACAAGGTCATGCCCATGCCCTTAATTTAAAAGAATCTGGCGTTTCCGTTGTCGTTGGTTTACGCACAGATTCACCTTCAGTCGCTAAAGCTGAAGCACATGGTTTAAAAGTAAAATCCGTTGCAAAAGCGGTTGCCAGTGCTGACATCGTAATGATTTTGACTCCAGACGAGTTTCAATCAAAACTGTACAAAGATGAAATTGAACCAAACATCAAACAAGGCGCGACTTTAGCGTTTGCACACGGCTTTGCGATTTTATTCAACCAAGTTGTGCCGCGCAAAGATTTAGACGTGATTATGATTGCGCCAAAAGCACCCGGTCACACCGTGCGTTCTGAATTCGTCCGTGGCGGCGGCGTTCCTGACTTAATCGCGATTCATCAAGATGCGTCAGGCACAGCAAAAGCCACTTGTTTATCGTATGCGTCTGCTATCGGCGGCGGTCGTTCAGGCATTATCGAAACCACTTTCCGTGACGAATGTGAAACCGATTTATTCGGCGAACAAGCGGTATTATGCGGCGGTGCGGTTGAACTGGTCAAAATGGGCTTTGAAACTTTGGTTGAAGC
>JAUYBJ010000070.1 GCA_030693155.1 Methylococcales bacterium | reverse complement strand
GCTTCTATCGGCTCAACACTTGGCGGCACTTCTTTCGGTGCAAACAAAACCTGATCCGACAAATCCTGATGCTTGGTAAGCGCGTCCAGCAATTCGGCATCACGATGGTAAATATCGGTATAAAAAGTCAAGTTACTGTGTTCATCAAAAAACGCAGTGTTATAAAGGAATAACACAGGAATGGTTTTTTTAAGAACAACTTGTCTGTTTTTCCCTCCCATCGCTTTTTTTATCGTATCCGTATCCCATCCACCTTGATCTTTAAGAACAAATTCCGCCAGTTCTTGCGGACGGGCAACTCGTACACAGCCGTGACTCAAATCTCTACGCGAGCGACTGAACAGTGCAACAGAAGGCGTGTCATGTAAGTAGACGCTACTGGCGTTAGGGAAAATAAACTTTACTTTACCCAATGCGTTGCCTTTGCCAGGGCGTTGTCTGATACGCAGTGCGCTACTGCCTGAACCAGAAACAAATTCCATATTCTGCCGTGCTAAATACTCTGGATCGGCGGCTAATTTAGGCAGTATTTCATCTTTGGCAATTTTGTAAGGTACGTTCCAGTAAGGCTGAAAATCAACAAAACGCATATCAGCCGCTAGTTGCGGGGTTTGATTTTTTGCCGCTTTACCCACCACAACAGGCATCGCCGTTGTCGGAATATCTTGCTTGATGTCATCAAATGCCAACAGTTGAAAGGCAGGAATGTTGACCATAATTGCAGGCCCTTCGGTCATTTCGGGCAACCAGCGCAGGCGTTCCATTGCCAATTCGATTTGCGTGATACGCTCAGCATCTGTTAGGGGTTCATTAAGAGCCGCGACCGTTGCTTTGTTGATAAGCCCATTCGCTTTGATACTATGACGTTTCTGGAAATTTTTAACACCCTCGACCATCGTTGCCGTATAAGTCGTCGCGGTATTATCGATTTTATCGGAAGGTATATCGCCGAACGCCGCCAGATATTTTTGCAGCTCCGCGCTTTGCGGCAGAGCATCGCCCTGACGAATAGTTTTATTCACCAGCAGGTTAAGCGGTGGTATTTTTTCAGGGGCGCGATAACTTGCCAGTGCCTGTTTCAGTTTTTGATACTGTTGTAACGTCGGTTCTACTGACGACAGTAGCGATGACAAGGTATCGGCGGCTAAATTAGTGTTAATCAGTGCGGGTAAATCCAGTGTTTTTTCTGTTCTGCGCTGAATATTGAAATGTAAATCGTTGGGATTGATGCGCCCGTAATGCAGGTTGTGCATAAACCGCAACAACGACAAACTGATTGCGGTGTCATACAGTGCCACGTCTTTGCTATGCACATCGAACGGTGCTTTTAACGCGGTTAATTTCTGCCGTAACATTTCGGTATCATAATCAGCGGGATTTAAACCATGAACCGCCGCCGCTTCCAGCAGTTTGATGACCTCATCGGCATTTTTATTGGCTTTACCGTCATCCACTATCCAGATTGGCTGGTAGTTGTTGGTTTTATACAGCGCGTCCAAATCTTCAGCACGATAAGTAAAATGTGATTGCGTCAGATAGGGGTGTTGCTTGCTCGCAATCAGGCTGCTGATTTCATTGATGGCAACCGCAGGCGGGGCTGCTTGTGGAGCCTGAATCACTGCCGCAGGAGTCGCTACGGGTGCAGCTACGTCGGTTGTCGGTGCAACAACGCTCTCATTCACCAGCGCGTGTGCCGACAAACAAGGCATCAGGCACAGAGTGGAAATGATAAGTTTTTTGCGCTGTACACCCTGCATTTTATATCCTGCCAATAATGGGGCTTTTGGTGAAAAAAATAATTTTGTCGTGTTAGCGATAAACACTTCAACTGCCGATATACTTGACTGCATATAACTTACGCCTATTGATAAAAAAATCAGTTTAATTCGCCACTTGCCAAGCGGCTGAGGGCATTAATCTGATGGTAACGGAGATAGCCAAAAACAGAGCTATTTCGATTATTTAGTTTAAAGACGTTATTTTACACTAACTTATGTGGAACTCCGATGACAAAAGAAACTAAAATTCTCTGCGAAAGTCCGTTTCCTACTGCTAAAGAGGATGCAGCCCACGTTTTATACGATGACAGCAATGCACAGACGCAATCATCGTCTTATCGGCTGGCGTATGATGACCTTGATTTTATTATGCGTGACGAGTTACGCCCCGTCCGTTTACAGCTGGAATTACTAAAACCTGAGCTTGCGCAAGCTGATTTAGGCATTAAATCTACCGTGGTTATTTTTGGCAGTGCGCGTATTCAAGGCAATATTGAAGCACGACAAGCCCTATCAGATGCCGAACAAGCGTGGAATGAACACCCTGATGACATAGAACTGGCGCATAGTCTGGCAATTGCACGGCGTATCTTCACCAAAAGTCACTATTACGATGAAGCGCGTAAACTGGGCGCACTCATTACCTCAGAAGCCAAGAAACACAAATACCCGTGGATAGTGGTCACTGGCGGCGGGCCTGGTATTATGGAAGCGGCGAATCGCGGTGCAGCGGATGTGGGCGGCAAAAGTATGGGGCTGAATATCGTTCTGCCTCATGAACAACAACCCAACCCCTACATCACCCCTGAATTATGTTTTCAGTTTCATTATTTTGCGATTCGTAAAATGCACTTTTTAATGCGAGCCATTGCCTTAATCGCCTTTCCGGGTGGCTTTGGTACGATGGACGAGCTATTTGAAGCCCTCACCTTAATCCAGACCAAAAAAGTCAAACGCATTCCTGTGATTCTGTTCGGGCAACTTTATTGGGAAAAAATAGTCAACTTTGATGCACTGGTTGAAGAAGGCGCAATCACCGCCTGTGATCGAGAACTCATCCAGTATGCAGAAACGGCAGAACAGGCATGGCAGCTTATTTTAAAAGGTCACGGCTTGGCTAATGGTAATAACCCCTCTGGCAACAAGAAGGCATCATCATGACAACGCTCACTTTTTTAGGTGCGACAGGACAAGTTACTGGTTCATGTTATTTACTGGAAACCAAACACAAGCGCGTATTGCTGGATTGCGGTTTATTTCAAGGCTCAAAAGACACCGAAAAACAAAACGCCGCCGATTTTCCGTTTAACCCCGCCACCATTGATGCCGTCGTGCTGTCTCATGCCCATCTGGATCACTGCGGACGCTTGCCCAAACTGGTTAAAGACGGCTTCAAAGGCGTGGTGTATTTAACCGAAGCCAGTTTCCCGTTACTGGAATTACTGCTCAAAGATGCGGTACACCTGCAACTGCGCGATATGGAATGGGAAAATAAAAAGCGCGAACGAGCAGGTAAAAAATTGCTGACACCGTTGTATGAACTGGAAGATGTAGAAGCCTTATTAAAATTAAGACGACCCATTGCTTACGGTAAAGAAACCGAGATCCTGAAAAATATCAGCGTATCGTTTCATGAAGCGGGACATATTTTGGGTTCAGCTATCGTGCGACTGCATATTACTGAACATCATGACACCAAAACGCTGGTGTTTTCCGGTGATTTGGGCAATCCGCTGTCTCCGTTATTACGCGACCCCACTATTTTGACTGAAGCCGATGTATTATTGTTGGAATCCACTTACGGCGACCGCGATCATAAACCACTGGACAGCACCTTGGACGAACTCAGGGACACGCTGCAAGCAGCGGCGCACAGCGGCGGCAATGTCATTATTCCCGCGTTTGCCGTTGGGCGAACCCAAGATTTAATTTACTGGCTGGGTAAACTGCAACGTCAGGGCAAACTGCCGCAACAGCAGATTTATTTAGATAGCCCGATGGCGATTAAAGCCAGTGAAATTTACGCGGACAACACTGAGTTATTCAATATTGATGACCGCGAATTTACCAAAATCGCCCCGCACGGCTGGCAGACATGGTTACACGGCTTGATTTATTCCGAAACCGCCGAAGAATCAATGGCAGTCAACCGCATCGTCGGCGGCGTGATTATTATTGCAGGCAGCGGGATGTGTAACGGCGGGCGTATTCGTCATCATCTAAAATATAATTTATGGCGGCGCAATGCGCATATTATCATCACAGGCTTTCAAGCCGAAGGCACATTAGGACGCACTATTGTCGATGGCAAAAAGAAGTATCTAAAAATTTTAGGTGCTGAAGTCGCTGTTGCCGCCACAGTGCATACCTTAGGCGCGTTAAGTGCGCACGCCGATCAAAGCCAGTTATTGCAATGGGCTGGTCACTTTACATCCAAGCCGCGCCTTTACTTAGTACACGGTGAAAAAACCGCTACGCTGTCATTGCAAACCTGTTTTCAGCGTACTGGATGGAGTGCTAATATTCCTAAAGTGGGCGAAACTATTACTTTGTAGTCAGTACCCACGGCAAGTTTCTCTTCGTGCTTCGGCAGTATCCCATACTGCCGAAGATACACATTGTTCTATTTACTAATGTACCACCTTTCCATATCCACCACTTGGAACGCTCATGCTTTGAGGTTGGGAGTTATTACGTTCACGATCTCTTTCACGTTGCTCACTTTCATGTTGCTTTGTTTCGGCTACTACACGTTCTTTATATTCTTGAAGCTCTGCTGATGAGTATGGCTTTCTTGCTAAGCCACCAGCGATAGCTAATGATGATATGGATAAGAGCATTACTATCATTAAAATTTTCATGTTGATCCCTGTGAGTTTGATTATTGAATTAAAAGCCGTATTATTTGCCGCCGTTCAAGATAATATAGGGTGAAGATGAATACCAAATGAATTCCATGCTTTAATGTCAGCATTCATTTAGCATTGCACAGACTTTTTTAGGTACGATAGAACAAGGTACAAGTAAGCAATGGATAACATTTTTACCAATATCCCAACAGAGCTCCCCGAAGAATTATTCACCAGTCTGCTTAAACGTGACAACGTTCACATTGAGCGGATTGTTTCCAACGGTCACAGTACACCGCCTGAACAATGGTACGATCAGGCATGGGATGAATGGGTGCTGGTGCTGGAAGGGCAAGCAATACTGGTTTATGAACACTCAGAACAAACATTGACAGCAGGCGACTATGTATTGATTCCTGCGCACACTAAACACCGCGTCGAATGGACAACACCCGACAGTCATACTGTTTGGTTAGCCGTTCACTTATATCATTAAGGAGATACACATGAAATTCAGTCCCTGTACCGATAACTGCACCAAAGACGGCACCCATTGCCAAGGTTGCGGGCGTTCACATGAAGAAATTGCCGAAACTAAAAAACTGGTGGGTGCATTAGTTGAATTTGCCAAGCGGCAAGACTATGAAAATACTGGCGACTTTGTTAATGCTGTCAGCAACAGCCTGTTAAAAAAATTACAACCACCCGTATAAAAATTCGCGTCCATATCAATCCCACTTTGCTTATCGAGGAAGCCGTTATGCCCTATAATCCAGCCTTACTGACCCGTTTAATTGAAGCTATCGCCGCCACTATCGACACCAACGCCGACGAAATTACCGCGTTAGACCAAGCCATCGGTGACGGCGATCATGTCATTAATCTGCAACGCGGCATCCATGCGCTGATGGCGCAACGTGAAGAATTAAGCCAACTGGATTGGGCAACGGCGTGGCAAAAAATCGGCATGACACTCATGTCCACCATCGGCGGCGCATCAGGGTCATTATTCGGCACCTTATTTGTCGCCATGAGCAAAGCCGCCCCCGACCACGCTATCAATCAATACACCTTTGCGGCAATTTTTACCGCAGGCGTAGAAGCTGTCAAACAGCGCGGCAAAGCCGATGCAGGTGAAAAAACCATGCTGGATGTGTTAATCCCCGTGGCAACTTATTTGCAAAGCGCGACCATGGTTGATTTTCCTGAGTTACTGGCAACCGTCCCCGCCGTGGCTATCAAGGGTATGGAATCCACGCGCGAGATGATTGCCACCAAAGGGCGTGCGTCTTATCTGGAAAAACGTTCGCTTGGGCATATTGATGCAGGCGCAAAAACCAGCCAGTTGATGATTTGTGCTATTGTGGATGTACTCACCCAGCAGTAAGTTTCATAAGACTGCCAGTCCTTTAAGGTAAGGACTGGCAGTCTTAAAACACCGCTACTTTCTATCCAATTTTCGATAACTGATTGCTTCGCTCAAGTGGTTGATTTCAATGTGCGGGGACTGGGCGAGATCGGCGATAGTACGCGCCAGTTTTAAAATCCGATGATAAGCACGGTGCGATAAACCGAATCTATCCATTGCCTGTTCCAGCAGTTGGTAGCCTTGCGCGGATAACACGCACAGCTGTTTGACTTCTTTAGCATTTAAACCTGAATTGGCTTTACCGTGCCGCGCCACGGCAAGATTACGCGCGGCTATCACTCGTGTTCTGATAGTCGCACTGTTTTCTTCACCTTGCGGCGAGCCGTTGCGCAATACCTCATGCGACACTCTGGGAACTTCAAGGTGCATATCAATTCTGTCCAATAGAGGCCCTGACACTCTGGCGCGGTAACGCATGACTTGTTCTGAACTGCAATGACAACGCCCTGAACTATCACCCAAATAACCGCACGGACAAGGATTCATTGCGGCAATGAGTTGAAAACGCGCGGGGAAATTGACTTGCCTTGCGGCGCGGGAAATGACGATATGCCCTGATTCCAACGGCTCGCGCAACACTTCCAATACTTTTCTATCAAATTCAGGCAATTCATCAAGAAATAACGCGCCATTATGGGCAAGGGAGATTTCACCGGGGCGTGGATTGCTACCGCCACCGACCAACGCGGCGGCGGAAGCGGTGTGATGTGGCGCACGGTACGGCGGTTTAAGCCAGTTATGCACATCCCAATGCTGGTCGCTGATGGAAGCAATCGCGGCGGTTTCTTGGGCTTGTTGTTCGGTCAGTAGCGGCAAAATGGAGGGTAATCGAGCGGCTAACATGGATTTACCCGTTCCAGGTGGCCCTAACATGAGCAGGTTATGCGCACCTGCGGCAGCAATTTCAAAGGCGCGTTTGACGTGATATTGCCCGTGTACATCGGAAAAATCTACGCCTTCACTGACCATCTCCTGATTGGGCTGAGCATATTCGACAGGAATTTGCTTCTGCCCGTTGAGATAGGCGCAAATTTCCAATAAGTGTACAGCGGGGATAATTTCAATGCCTTTGACCAGCGCGGCTTCGGCGGTGTTTTCTTTGGGTAGAATCAGTTTGCGCTGGTTGTTGCGGGCTTGTATGGCGACAGGTAATACGCCGCTTATTGCCCGCAAATCTCCACCTAATGACAATTCACCCACGCATTCATATTGATTGAGATTGGTGCTGGGAATTTGCCCTGAGGCGGCAAGAATACCTAAGGCAATGGCGAGATCAAAGCGTCCGCCATCTTTGGGTAAATCAGCGGGCGCAAGATTGACAGTAATGCGCTGCATGGGAAATTCAAAACGCGAATTTAATATCGCGCTACGCACACGGTCTTTACTTTCTTTCACCGCCGCTTCTGGCAAACCGACAATATTAAGTGCGGGTAATCCATTAGCAACGTGAACTTCAACGGTGATTAACGGAGCTTCTATACCTGAACGCCCCCGACTATAGACCACCGCTAATTCCATAATCTTATCTCCAGCGTTCTATGATAAATACAGGGGCGTAGACGTTGCAGTGCAACGTCTCTACAAATTTATAATTCTTCTTTATTAAGCACTTGCTGTTCTATGGCGGCGACACGCAATTCCAAGGCTTCCAGTTTGGAGCGGGTTTTGGCAAGCACCGCTTTTTGCACTTCAAACTCTTCGCGGGTTACTAAATCCAGTTTACCCAACGCGGTTTGCAAAATGAGATGGAAGTTTTTTTCCATGTCGTCTTTCAGGTTATTGAAACCTGAGGGCAATGCTGCCGTTAATTTACTGGCAATATCATCAATGGCTTTAGGATCAAACATGGTGGTAATCTCTGGTAATTAAAAAGGGTTAAATCGTATGAATCGGCACATGATGACGACAGATGCGTTCTGCATCATCCTGACTGACGGGTACTTGGGCGACGGCACAATGATTATGCTCTTCGCGTTCAATAAAATGAGCACACGAGCCACAAACACCAAAACTTTTTGCCTGACTGGTTTGTTGTAAGACTAACAGTACCGTGCGTAAGGCTTCGCCTATGGTAGTCACTTGCTTAGTGGCTATCATTAATTCAGCCTGCGCAAAAATATCCAATGGCTTCAACTCGGCTAATAATTGGCTGCCCATGAGCGATAAACTCAGATGCACCACGCGCTTATCGTTGCTATCGGGGGTTTTAATCAGATAGCCTTTGCGCTCTAATACACTGATGGATTGTGACACTGTACCTTTGGTTAAGCCCAAATACTCGGCAACTGCCATCGGCGTATCGCTATGCGAACTACAGCTTGCCAAGTAATCGAGAATACGCGCGTGCACCAGTTTCAGTCCACGCGCGGTACAGCCTTTTCGCTCCTCGGCTTGGAGCAAAATATTAATACGTTCAAATAATCTAAATGTGGACAGGTCTTGCATTCAGTTTATGAAAAGGCTTTTTTAAAAAATTCAGGTTGCGCTAATGAGGCTTTATGAATATCGACATTGTAATAAACCGTTTCAAACGGTTTATTGATGCAGTCTTGTTCTCTAAAAGCAGCTAATTCAGCTTTACTGGCGATAGTAGCACTCCACCAACCTGACGGATATAAACATTGCGGGAAAAATAGCGTTTGCTGGTGACTTAAACCTGCATTGCTCATGGCATCACGCATTTCGCCAATCAGTTTTAAATGCAGTAATGGGGATTCGCTTTGTTGTACCAGCATCCCGTTTTCTGACAGGCAGTTAAAACAGTCACGGTAAAATGCTTCGCCAAACAAACCTTCCGCAGGGCCGACGGGGTCGGTACTGTCAACGATAATCAGGTCGATAGAATTAGGCGCGGCTTCTTTAATCCATTTAATACCGTCAATAAATTTCAATTCTGCGCGTGGGTCGTTGTTAGACTCGCACAACTCAGGGAAATAAATCTCCGCCAAACGGGTGACGCGCTCATCAATATCAATCTGCACAGCGTGTTCAACGCTGGGGTGTTTTAAGACTTCGTGCAATGTGCCGCAATCGCCGCCACCGATAATACACACTCTTTTTGGATTAGGATGCGTGTATAACGCAGGATGGCTAATCATTTCATGATAGAAAAAATTATCGCGGGTAGACACCATCGTGCAACCATCAATCACCATCAAATTACCAAACGTTTCCGTTTCGTAAATTTCCAGAAACTGAAAATCAGATTGTTCTTCGTGTAACTTCTGTTTAATTTTTAATGAGAAAGCGGTTCCTGTGCTGGGAACTTGTTCGGTAAACCATTCTGCTGGATTCATTTAGTGGGTTCCTGAAAAATAAACGAAGATAATCAGGGTATTATATTAGACTTTAGCCTTGCGCGGCACAAAACCCCGATATTTTTAAATCCATAAATTTTTTAATGATGAATAGTGAAAAGCCAGACGTATTCACCGTCGCCCAACTCAACCGCGCCACCAGCCAATTGCTTGCCGAATATTTTCGGACGGTGCGCGTGGAAGGCGAATTATCCAACGTCAGTACACCGAGTTCAGGGCATTTATATTTCACGCTGAAAGATAGCCATGCGCAAATCCGCTGTGCGATGTTTCGCAATCAACAGCGTAGTCTACGGTTTAAAGCAGAAAACGGTAAACAAGTCATCGTTACCGCGCAAGTCAGTTTGTACGAACCGCGCGGCGATTATCAACTTATCGTCGAAGCCATGCAGCTGGCAGGGGTAGGCGATTTACAACAAGCCTTTGATGAGTTAAAACGCAAACTCGCCGCCGAAGGGCTATTTGATACGGTGCATAAACAGGCACTGCCTGTGTTACCGAATGCTATCGGCGTGATTACCTCCGCCACAGGCGCTGCACTGCATGACATCTTAACGGTATTAAAACGCCGTTTTGCCGCCATTCCAGTGATTATTTACCCTGTGGCAGTACAGGGCGAACAGGCAAAATACGAGATTACCAAAGCGATAGCGATAGCCAACCAACGCGCGGAATGTGATGTGCTGATTGTCGGACGTGGCGGCGGCTCGTTGGAAGATTTGTGGGCGTTTAATGAAGAAATGGTCGCGCGAGCCATTTTTGCCAGTGATATTCCGATTATTGCCGCCGTCGGTCATGAAACCGATGTCACTATTGCCGATTTTGTCGCGGACTTGCGTGCACCGACACCCTCAGCCGCCGCTGAATCTGCCAGTCCAGATTATGCCCATTGGCTGTCACATTTTGTACAGTTAGAACAACGCTTGCAATCGGTATTACAGCGAAAACTAAGCCAACATCAACAAACGCTGGATTATCTAAACAAGCGTCTAGCGCAACAATCTATTGAGCAAAAACTGGCGCGTAATCATCAGCGCGTAGAGGCGTTGGAACGTCGCTTAACTCAGGCGATGCAAAGCAAATTGCATCATCAACACAGCCTGTTAGCCGTTAAATCCGCGCAACTGTGGCAATACAATCCTGCTGTCAGTATTCAACATTATCAACAGCGTTTAAGTTATACGCATCAACGTCTGCTATCGGCCAGTGAACAGCAGTTCAAACAACACAAGCAACGCTTGGCAAGTGCCAGTCAAACCTTGCACGCGGTCAGCCCATTAGCGACGCTGAATCGGGGTTACGCACTGACTATCGCACCTAAATCAGGGCAGATTATTCGCTCTACGGCGCAATTAAACGTGGGAGATGTGCTGGAAACGCGACTGGCACAGGGGAGTTTTTTAAGTGAAGTTAAAACAATTAACCAGAAGTAGCGCGATGACTGCCAATTTTTAAAGGACTGGCAGTCATATTCACGCCTGAATTATTTGCGCCAAAATTCGGGGATAAATAAAATCACAATTGAGAAAATCTGTACCCGACCCAACAACATGGCAAACGTACACACCCCTGTTTGAAAGTCAGTCAAAATGGAATAATTCGTTGCCGGCCCGACCAGATTCAAACCCGGTCCTGCATTATTAAAACAGGCGATAATCGCACTGAATGCCGTAATAAAATCCAAGCCGCTGATGAGTAACGTAAATACCAGAATGACAATACAGATGAAATACAGAAAAATAAAACCCATCACGGAAGTGACAATATCATTTTTAACGACCGTGTCACCGATTTTCAACGGGCGTACGGCAAACGGATGAATAAATTTAAACATCTCAAGGCGGGCTTGCTTCATTAAAATAATGGTTCTTATCATACGGATACCGCCGCCTGTAGAACCCGACGAAGCGGATAAACAGCTCAAAAACAGCATCCACATCGGTACAAATATCGGCCATTGATTAAAATCCTGCGTGGCAAAGCCGCAATCGGTAGCAATGGTGATTAAATTAAATGAAGCATGACGCAATGCAGTGAAAAAATCAGGATACGTTCCCGCATTTTGCAACACGGCAGCGGCAACGACACAGCTGCTCAGCACTAATAACAAAAAACCCTTTGCTTCCACATCATCGAAATAGGGATTCAACGAACGTTTACGCAACGCAATAAAATGGGTCGCAAAATTAATGGCGGCAAGTAATTGAAAAACACTCAGTACCACTTCAATGGGCAAGGAATTAAAAAAGCCCACATTGGCATCATGCGTCGAAAAACCGCCCAAACTCATTGCAGCAAAGGCATGACACACTGCATCAAACCAATCCATGCCCGCCATTCGCAGCGCGATAATACACGCCACTGAAAAGCCCGCATACACAAACCACAAGGCTTTTGCTGTTTGGGCAATACGCGGCGGCAAATCCGATTCTTTCACTGAACCCGGCGTTTCTGCTTTGTACAACTGCATACCGCCTATGCCTAAAATCGGCAAAATCGCCACCGCAAAAATAATAATCCCCATGCCTGCTATCCAATTTAATTCATGTCGCCACAAATTAATCGACATCGGTAACGTATCTACCCCGCTCAAAATAGTCGCGCCCGTGGTAGTCAGTCCTGAGGCGGTCTCAAAATAAGCATCAACAAAACTTAGTTCGGGGAATTGCAGTAATAACGGTAACGTACAGAATACAGGGCTTAATGACCACGTCATGGCGACCAGTAAAAACCCCGCTTGTCGTGACACTTTTTTAGGCGTGCGCAGCGTGGGTAAGAACATCAACAAACCAAACAGCAGGGTAATCAATGTGCCATCAAAAAAAGCAGGTGTCGCGCCGTCGTCGGCAAACAAAGATGCCAGCCAACAAGTCGTCATAAGACCGCTGAAGCCTATGGTTACCAAGCCGAAAATATGGATGATAGTCAGAATAATGTTCATAGAATATGGTAAGTGCGGGAGGTAGGGTAAGGATAAAAACCCAGCGTTTAGCTAATCTAGTTTGGAGTGCGGCAGCCCAACTCACACAATGTTGTTATTAAATGGGCTGAAAGGTCTTTTCAATGTTGGTCACCAGTTTTTTATCCATTGCAAACATGACGACGTGATCGTTTTCTTCAAATACCGTATCGTGATGAATGGAAACTACCTGATGATTACGAATTAACGCCCCTAATACGATACCGTCTGGAAAATTGACTTTATTAACCTGCATTCCAACCACTGAGCTACCACTCCCGTCACCACGATGAGCAATCGCTTCAATCGCTTCTGCTGTACCACCGCACAATGAAGTTACTTGTGCGACATCACCACGGCGAACGTGTTTGAGAATACTGCCGAGGGTTTCCTGATTGGGTAATACAGCAACATCAATACCCGTATTGGGCAACAGTTTAGTATAAGAAATATGATTCAACAGACAAATGGTTTTACGCGCCCCAAGGCTTTTGGCTAACGAGGCAGAGATAATGTTGACCCCATCGTTCTCCGTAATGGCACAAAATAAATCGGTACTGTCAATCGACTCATCGAGTAATAATGATTCATCAGCGCAATCGCCTAAGAGTACAACGGTATTGTTCAGGTCATTAGCGATTTTTTGAGCGCGGGTGGGATTTTTTTCAATAATTTTAACCTGATGCTTGTTTTCCAGAGCGAGAGCCAGACGTTTACCCACATGACCGCCGCCCGCGATAATAATACGTTTTAACGGTTCTTCCAGCTTGTTCAGCTCCTTAAGAACCTTGCGCACCTCTTGCGTGGGTGCGACAAAAAACACCTCATCATCGGTTTCGATAATCGACTCACCGTTAATGGGTTGGGGCTTACCTTTACGAAAAATAGAGACCACGCGAATTTTGCCCGTCGTGAAACGTTCTTTAAGGGCGTTGATTTGTTTGCCCGTTAAAACGCCGTCTTCCGCTACACGCACCGAAAATAAACGCACCAAACCGTCGGCATAATCGGAAATATGCAGTACCCCAGGAAAATCAATTAAATTGCGTATCGACTGCATCACAATTTGTTCAGGACTGATGACATGATTGACAGGAATACCCAAAGGCCCGAACAACTCGGGCTTTTTCATGTAATCAATGGCACGCACTCGCGCAATGGTTTTTGGACGGCTATACAAAGCGTTAATAATGACGCACGCCAGCATATTGGTTTCATCACTGTCCGTCACAGCAATCACTATATCCGCATTATTCACACCCGCTTGTTCCAGCACACTAGGATGCGCGGCATTACCAGCCACCGTAGCAATATCAAACCGTTCTTTTAACGCATCGAGAAGCAGTGGATTAAAATCAATCACCACAATATCATTCTCTTCACTTGCCAATGCGCCCGCCACAGATGATCCCGTAACGCCCGCCCCAAGAATAACTATTTTCATTAAGCCACACCGCTAAATTA
>JAUYBJ010000063.1 GCA_030693155.1 Methylococcales bacterium | reverse complement strand
GTAAACCCGAAAAAGTCGCCCTCACCGCCTGCATGAGAAAACTGCTGATTACCCTGAATTCAATGGTTAAAAATCAATCAGAATGGAATCCAAATTTTGCAGATTTAGCTTGATTTTTAACACAGTTGCTCGCAGGTTTATGAGGTGTATCAAGCCACTTTTGGCATAGCTCTCAATTTCTCAACGACTTTGTCGCCAAATTCAACGGTGCTAATCATCTTCACGCCGCTGTCGGCTTTGGATAAATCAGCGGTTGAATAGCCGTCGGCGAAGACGGCTTGCATGGCTGCCCAGATGTTTTTGGCTTCTGCTTCCATGTCAAAGCTGTTTTCCAGCATCATGGCGACTGAGCCAATCATGGAATAGGGATTTGCAATGTTTTTGCCTGCGATGTCAGGTGCAGAGCCGTGTGAGGGTTCGTAGTAGGCTTTGTCAGGGCCGATACAGGCAGAAGGCATTAAGCCTAATGAGCCTAAAATACCGCCGCCTTGGTCGCTTAAAATGTCGCCGAACATATTTTCCATGACCATGACATCAAACTGTGTGGGTTTCAGGCACAGATTAGTAGCCGCTGAATCGACTAATTGCTGGTAAACAGTGACATCAGGATAATCAACTGCCACTTCGTCTAAAATTTCATTCCACAATACGCTGGATTTTAAGACGTTGCTTTTATGAATATTATGCAGAATTTTTTTACGTTTACGCGCCAGTTTGAACGCTTGAACCAGTATCTGACGAATTTGGTTTTCATCGTATTCCAGCGTTTCTTTGACATAACGCAAGCCTTGTTCATTCACGCCCATTTCTTTGTTACCAAAGTACAAGCCACCGACCAATTCTCTGACCATAATAATATCAATGCCTTCGCCGATAATTTCAGGTTTTAACGGTGAAAAATGCGCCAAGGCTTTAGGTAACGACACGGGTCTGAAATTGGCGTAAGTGTTGTAACGACGACGCATCGGCAATAACGCGCCACGCTCAGGCTGTTTATCAATCGGAATCAGTTTGGATTCTTCATGACTCAAACCAATCGGGCCTTTCAAAATAGCATCGGCGGCATCGCAAATATCAATGGTGGATTGCGGAAACGCATCACCAAATTCAAAATAAGCACACGCGCCAAACGCAGCAGGCATTAATTCAAAGGTGACATCGTTGCGTTCTTCAACGACTTTAAGCACTTTAATGGCTTCTTTGGTGATTTCAGGGCCGATACCGTCACCCGCTAATACTGCGATTTTATAATTTTTCATGTCTGCCTTTGCTGTCCGTTTGAGATTAACGGCGTAAGTTGTGTAAAACTATCCATTTTACTTCAATTTTGGGCTTGATTTGCGAGCAATGTATAAAAAAGCCGCTTTAATACGGTGCGATTAAATAGGGCTTATAAGACGACTTGGTGCGTATGGATAGAAAACTTACTGAATATGCGCTTAAAGGTATCACTTTAATAATCTTAGCCACTTCATTGATACCATGCGGTATTTGTTTAAATTTAACGCCAAATGGTGCGTAAGTCATTGTCAAAAAACAAAGATTGTAATTTAAATCATTCTTGACTATGCACAGTTTGGAATTTATAGTGCCTGTGTGGGGAAAAGTGGTTTTTATTGGTTGATTGGGGTGGCATTTTGTTTCGAGGTATCAGTTCAATCAATCTGGATGACAAGGGTCGCCTTGCCATTCCGACTCGTTATCGAGAGGAATTGCAGGACTGTGCCGAAGGTCAACTGGTTGTCACCGTGGCCGTGAATGAGCGTTGTACAGGTGAAACAGGTTGTCTATGGCTGTATCCGTTGCCTGAATGGGAGCGGCTTGAACAAACCATCAGTAAGTTACCCACGTTGAATAAAATGGCAGGTAAATTAAGACGTTTTTTGATTGGCAATGCGTCTGAATGCGACATGGATAAACAGGGTCGCTTATTGTTACCTGAGCAATTAAGAAAGTTTGCAGGATTGGATAAAAAAGTGGTGTTGGTCGGTCAGCTTAACAAGTTTGAAATCTGGAACAATCAGGCATGGACAGCCAAAGAAAATGAATGGCTGAATAGCGATGATAATGAAGGCTTTGAAGAATTAGAGTCTTTATCTTTTTAATACGGGAGATTGGTTAGTGACACATTTACCCGTTATGTTTGCAGAAGCATTGCAACAGTTGGCGATTAAAGAAGACGGTGTTTATCTGGATTGTACCTTCGGGCGCGGCGGACACAGTCAGGGGATTTTGAATCAGTTGGGCGAAAACGGACGTTTGCTGGCGTTTGATCGTGATCTGGATGCGGTTAATTCAGATTATGCACAAGCGATGCTCAAGGATAAGCGATTTACACTCAAGCACAGTTGTTTTTCCGAGCTGGAAAACACCGTTGCCAACGAGGGCTTAGTCGGTCAGATTGACGGTATTTTGATAGATTTAGGCGTGTCTTCACCGCAACTTGATAACCCAGAAAGAGGTTTCAGTTTTTTGCGTGATGGCCCACTGGATATGCGCATGGATGGTTCGTCAGGCGTTTCGGCTGAACAATGGCTGGCGACGGTTGATGAAGCGTATTTAGTTAAAATTTTATTTGAGTACGGTGAAGAGAAATTTTCCCGCCGCGTTGCTAAAGCAGTGGTTGAAACCAGAGCGCACACGCCCATTACCACCACTCGGCAACTGGCTGAACTGTGTGAAAATGCGATTCCGATGCGCGAGAAGCATAAACACCCTGCGACGCGCACTTTTCAAGCAATTCGCATTGAAATTAATCGTGAGTTGGATGAATTAAAAGACGTGTTGCAACAGGCAGTGCGGGTATTGAAACCAGAAGGGCGATTAGTAGTGATTTCTTTTCATTCTTTGGAAGACAGAATCGTCAAACGCTTCATTAAGAATGAATCAGGTGCGAAATATAATCCCAGTCGATTACCGATTAAAGAAGTTGATATGGCGAAAGGTTTATTAAAGAAAGTCAGTAAAGCCCTGACTGCCGATGCGCAGGAAGTGGCGCAAAACCCCAGATCACGCAGTGCGGTCATGCGTGTTGCCCAGAGGGTTGCGTGATAGTAAACCGAATTGTAGGTGTGCTAGGAGTGGTGTTGTTGATAACGGCTCTGTCGGTTATTTACAGCAAATATTATTCACGATTGCTGTTTATCGACATTCAAAAGCAGGAACGGGAATTGGATTTGCGCGAAGTTGAATGGGGTCAAACTCAATTGGAATTGACAACATTTGCCGAACAAAATCGCGTTGAAGCCGTTGCGCGGGAAAAATTAAAACTGGTTCTGCCTGTACACGAAAAAATTATCTATATAAAACCGTAAATGTTAGATTTTCGAGGCAACAGTAACGAGACGAAAAAACTGACCAGCGATTTTTCTGGCAGACGAAAAGTGCTGGTTATTTTTATGATGAGCTGTATGGCGGTGCTGGTGTGTCGTGCCATTGATTTACAGGTTTTAAATAAAAAATTTCTCAAAGATCAGGGTGATATGCGATTGGTCGATGACGAGGCGGTGTCTGCCTACAGAGGCATGATTACTGATAGAAGCGGCGCACCGTTAGCAATTAGTACGCCCGTGGAGTCTATATCGGTCAATCCGCGTGAACTCAAAATGGATGATAAAAACCAGCTTAAACAACTGGAAAAAGAGTTCAAAGCCAGTCATCAGCTGAGTGTGCCATTGACTGACGAACAAAAAGCGGCGGTACTTGCCGAGTATAAAAAGCAAAAAGTGCTGAAAATTGCGCAAATGGAAAAGTTGCTTGATTTGCCCAAAGGCAAAGTGCTGGATATGTTGAGTGATGATTCACATAAGCAGTTTGCTTATATAGCACGGCAAATAAGCCCCGATCTCAGCGAACAGGTCAAAGCCTTAAAACTGGTCGGCGTGTATTTTGACAGAGAATTTAAACGTTTTTATCCCACAGGCGGTGTCGCCGCGCATTTAATTGGTTTTACTGATCTGGATGATGTCGGTCAGGAAGGCATGGAAGCTGGTTACGAAAAAGTATTAAAAGGCACGGCGGGTAGCAAGCGCGTCATTCGAGACGGCTTACGGCGCATCATTGATGATGTGGAAAACATCAAAGAGCCTGTGTCTGGAAAAAATATTGAGTTGAGTATCGACCAGCGTATTCAATATTTAGCCTATCGGGAATTACAGTTGGCGGTGAATGAAAATCGCGCTAAATCCGGGTCCTTGGTGGTATTGGATGCCAAAAACGGTGAAATTTTAGCCGCCGTTAATCAGCCTACGTTTAATCCTAATGTGCGCAAAAGTTTACAGGAAAATTTATACCGTAATCGAGCGTTAACTGATATTTTTGAACCGGGTTCAACGGTTAAGCCATTTGTTGCGGCAGCGGCGTTAGAGGGTGGGTATGTCACGCCCAATACCGTGTTTAACACCAACGGAAGTTTTCCAATTGGCAGCAACGTGGTGAAAGATGTACATAACTACGGCTCGTTGGATTTAATGCACGTTCTCAAAAAATCCAGCAATATCGGCGTGACTATGATGGCGTTAAAAATGCCGCCGAAATATTTTTGGGGCGTGTATAAAAAACTCGGCTTTGGCAGTTCAGCAGAGGCAGGTTTTGAAGGCGAAGCCAACGGACGCTTATTAGATTATAAAAAATGGCATGATTTTGACCGTGCAACCATGTCATTCGGTTACGGCTTGAGCGTTTCTGCGGTGCAGTTGGCACGCGCTTATACCGCCTTGGCAGATGACGGCATATTGCATTCCGTCAGTTTGCTCAAACGGGATGAAGACGATAAGCCGCAACGGGTATTTTCTGCCAAAACCGCCAAAACGATACGCTCCATGCTGGAAAATGTGATTATGAAAGACGGCACGGCGTATGAAGCGCGTGTGGATGGTTACACGGTAGCGGGTAAAACAGGCACGGTAAAAAAAGCCAGTGGTGCGAATGGGTATACCAGTGGCAGTTATTTTGCGGTGTTTGCAGGTATGGCTCCCGCACGCAATCCGCGCCTTATTATCGTCGTTATGATTGATGAGCCGTCCGCAGGTCAATATTACGGCGGTCTGGTTTCCGCGCCTGTCTTTTCCAAAGTGATGACTGGCGCGTTACGATTACTCAATGTTGCACCCGATCAAGTAGAAACCATGCCCATTTTATTGACACAGAAACCATGAAACTGAGCCATTTATTAGCGGGATTTGTTGCCGCAGAGACCGACTTTGACGCAGCAGGTGAATTATCTGTTACGGGTATCACTTTAGACAGCCGCGCTGTACAGGCGGGTAATGTTTTTATCGCCTTGGCAGGTTCAAAACAACATGGTTTAAGCCATGCAGAACAAGCAATAGTACAAGGCGCGAGTGTGCTTATTTATGATCCTGCGGGTGGTGGTGTTGAGTATGCAGCGCGACTGGTTACCGATATTCCACCGCTTGCCATAGATAACTTGGCTAAGGTGTTAGGCGATATTGCTGCCCGATTTTATGGTGAGCCTTCACGGTCTATGGACGTTATCGGCATCACAGGGACGAACGGCAAAACCTCATGCAGTCAGTTTTTAAGTCAGGTGCTGGATGATTGCGGCATTATCGGCACGCTCGGCTGGGGTGACTGGGGCAATCTTAATAAAACACTGAATACCACACCGGATGCACTGGCAGTACAGCGCATACTGGCAAGCCTGTTAGCCGCTAATAAAAAAACCGTGGCAATGGAAGTGTCTTCGCATGGTTTGGATCAGGGGCGCGTTAATGGTGTGCAGTTTAAGGGTGCGGTATTTACCAATATCAGCCGCGATCATCTGGATTATCACGGCACTATGGAAAATTATTTACAAGCCAAATTAGCGTTATTGCACACGCCTGATTTGGCTTTTGTCGTTGTTAATCTGGATGATGCGTATCGCGAACAGATTTTAGCGGCAGTTCCCGACACTGTGCAGGTGTGGGGTGTGACTCATACAAATGCGTCAGCGCAAGTCGATGAACAAATTACAGCGGACAACATTTTCAACACCACCGCTGGCATAGCATTTGATGTGCGGTGGCGTGGCGAAGTATGCCCTGTCACCATTCCGCTATACGGTGATTTTAATGTCGAGAATGTATTGTGCGTCTTGGCGGTAATGTTGGCGTTGGGCGTGTCATTGCCTTATGCGACTAAAAAATTGGCGCACTTACAATCGGTTACAGGGCGTATGGAGCGTTTCGGTGGCGGTGCGCAACCGCTGATTTTTGTGGATTATGCTCATACGCCTGATGCGCTCGATAAAGTCTTGGGCAGTGTCAAAAAACATTGTGCGCAGGATTTATGGGTGGTGTTCGGTTGCGGTGGTAATCGGGATACAGGCAAACGTCCGCAAATGGCGGCGTGTGCCGAACAGTGGGCAGACCATGTGATTATTACCGATGACAATCCGCGCTTTGAAAACGGCTTGGATATAGTGAATGCTATTTTGGCAGGTTGTAAAGACCGCGATAAAGTGACCGTGCTTCAAAACCGCGAGCAAGCGATACAACACGCAATCAGCCAAGCAAAAGGAGGTGATTGTGTGGTTATTGCAGGCAAAGGTCATGAGGATTATCAGGAAATAAACGGCAATACCCTCCCTTTTAGTGACAGTGCGTGTGTACTGAATGCGTTGAAAATAAGAGCTGAATAATGGAAATGAAACTGAGCGAGTGCGCACACCTTGTACATGGCACATTAGTTGGCGAAGATGTCAGCTTTGCGTCAGTTAATATTGATACCCGCACCATCACAGCGAAGCAATTGTATATCGCCATTAAAGGCAAAAACTTTGATGGTAATGCGTTTGTTGACCAAGCTCAGCAAGCAGGTGCGATTGCCGCGATTGTTAATGACGGAGTGAGTACCGCGTTGCCGCATATTATTGTGGAGAATACCGCATTGGCTTTGGCGCAACTGGCGGGCGCGTGGCGTAAACAACTCGCTGTGTCCGTGGTCGGCGTGACAGGCAGTAACGGCAAAACCACGGTGAAAGAAATGATTGCCGCCATTTTGGCAGTGAATCATCAAGTGTTATTCACACAAGGTAATTTGAATAACGACATCGGTGTGCCTTTAACCTTGTTGCGCCTTGATGAGCAACACCGTTATGCCGTTATTGAAATGGGCGCGAATCATGCCAAAGAAATTGAATACAGCAGCACTTATGCGGCGGCGGATGTGGTTGTGCTGAATAACGCAGGCGCGGCGCATATTGAAGGCTTCGGTAGTATTGATGGGGTCGCTAAAGCCAAAGGCGAAATTATCGAAACCCTGAAAGCCGACGGCACGGCGATTTTAAACCGTGATGATGATTATTTTGATTATTGGCGCGGCGTTGCGGGTGACAGAAAAGTAATCGCGTTTGGTTTGCATCCTGAGGCTGATGTAACGGCGCGAGCGATAAATGCTGCGATTGTTGAGCATGAATTTATGACACGTTTTGATTTGTTGTACCAACAGCAGAGCATCACTATCCAATTAAAAGTGGCAGGACAACACAATGTTATGAATGCCTTGGCGGCAGCGGCGGCGTGTCTTGCCTTGGGCATAGACTTCGCGCAAATTAAACACGGTTTGGAGAGCGTAAAACCCGTTACAGGTCGCTTGCAACCCTTGGTCAGTCGCTTTGGTAATATCGTGATTGATGACAGTTATAACGCCAATGCCACGTCACTCAAAGCAGGTTTGGCGGTGCTGGCGAGTTGTACGGGTACACCGTGGCTGATTTTAGGCGCGTTTGGTGAGCTGGGCGACGACAGTGTCAATATCCACAAAGACATGGGCGAGATGATTAAAGCCAGTGGTGTGGTACGTTTATTGGCGGTGGGCGATGATGCCCGTTACACCGTACAGGCTTTTGGTGCGGGTGCGACTTTTTTTGACACTCAAGACGAATTGATTGCAACCCTAACACAGGAGCTGAAAGGTGAGGAAACCCTGTTGATTAAAGGTTCACGAGCGAGGCGTATGGAAAATGTAGCAGCCGCTTTGGTTGAGAATTTTAGGATTTAAATAATGTTACTTTATTTTTCAGAATATTTAATGAACTTCGACAGTAGTTTCAGGGTATTTCATTACCTGACGTTTCGAGCCATTCTAAGCGCATTAACATCATTGATCATTGCCCTTATTATCGGCCCTGTGATGATAAGAAAATTAACGGGTAATAAAATCGGGCAGAGTATTCGTGAATTAGGCCCTGAAAGTCATTATCAAAAATCAGGTACACCTACTATGGGCGGTACGTTGATTCTGGTCGCGATTGCTTTCAGTACCTTATTGTGGGCAGATTTGGGTAATCGCTATATCTGGGTGATTTTGCTGGTTACGATGGGTTATGGCGTAGTCGGTTTTATTGATGATTATCGTAAAGTGGTTAAACGTAACAGCGACGGTTTATCAGCGAAAGCCAAATATTTCTGGCAGTCGGTTATCGGTTTAACAGCGGCGATTTTTTTGTATAAAACAGCGGTATTACCCGCAGAAACCCAATTTATTATTCCCTTTTTCAAAGATGTCATGCTGGATATGGGCTGGACTTACGTCGTGCTGACCTATTTTGTTATTGTCGGCACCAGTAACGCCGTCAATTTAACCGATGGCTTGGATGGTTTGGCTATTATGCCGACCACAATGGTGGCGGCAGGTTTGGGCATTTTTGCGTATTTGTCGGGTCATGTGAGTTTTTCGGAGTATTTGGCGATTCCTTATTTACCGAATTCGGGCGAACTTATCGTGTTTTGTGCCTCGTTAGTGGGTGCGGGTCTAGGGTTTTTATGGTTCAACACTTATCCCGCTATGGTGTTTATGGGTGATGTTGGTGCGTTGGCGTTAGGCGCGGCATTGGGCGTGTTGGCAGTATTGGTCAGACAGGAAATTGTATTGGTTATTATGGGCGGGGTGTTCGTCATGGAAACGCTGTCCGTCATCATACAGGTCGCCTCGTTTAAATTAACAGGCAAACGGGTGTTTCGTATGGCTCCGATTCATCATCATTTTGAATTAAAAGGCTGGCCTGAGCCGCGTGTGATTGTACGTTTTTGGATTATTACCGTTATTTTGGTGTTGATTGGTTTAGCCACGCTTAAGTTGAGATAAGTCATGGATAAAGTAGCCGTTATCGAGTCATTAAAAACACACTTCGACTTAGACCCAAAAACTGCCAAGATTCTAGTCGTTGGACTGGGAATTACTGGTATGTCGGTAGCACGGTTTTTACTCCCGTTAGGGTTTAGTTTTGCGATGGTTGATAGTCGCGATAAACCGCCGATAAATGAAGAGTTTTTTCAAAATGCCCCCGATGTCGCTGTTTTTACAGGCGGTTTCGATGCTGCTGCATTTAAAGTTGCTACACACCTGATTGTCAGTCCAGGCGTATCACTGCATGAAAAATCCATTATAAAAGCCGTTGCCAACGGCACGAAAATAGTCAGTGATATTGATTTATTTGCCTGTGCGGTCAACGTGCCGATAGTTGCTATTACAGGGTCTAACGGCAAAAGCACGGTGACAACTATGCTGGGTGACATGGCAACAGCGTCAGGAAAGCGCGTGGGCGTTGGCGGCAATTTAGGCACACCTGCTTTGGATTTATTGGCAAACAATGTCGAATTGTACGTTTTAGAGCTGTCCAGTTTTCAATTAGAACGTACTTCCGTGTTAAACGCGGCGGCGGCAACGGTGTTGAATATTAGTGCCGATCATTTAGACCGACACGCTGATATAGCGGAATACGCGCAAGAAAAACAGCGCGTTTATCTTGGTGATGGCGTGATGGTAATTAATGCCGATGATGTGTTAGTTGCCGCTATGCAGGATGCCGAGCGCGAAACGTTGTCGTTTTCTATCAAAGACAAGGCAGATTTTTATCTGGCTTATCAGGGCGATACCGAATACCTGATGTACCGCCAATCGCCGCTCATGCCCTTAGCGGAGTTACCGCTGGAAGGCAGACATAATGCGTCCAACGCACTGGCGGCATTGGCCTTGGGTGTGGCAGTCGGTCTGGATATGACCGCTATGTGTTCGGCGTTGAAAGTCTTTAAAGGCTTGGAACACAGAATGCAGCGCGTGGCACACAAACACGGTATTACTTGGGTTAATGACTCTAAAGCCACCAATATCGGTGCCTGCGTTGCCGCATTGGAAGGTTATGAGCGTAAAGTGATTTTGATTGCAGGCGGCGATGCCAAAGGCGCGGACATGACGGAATTAACCCCTGTCGTGAAAGACAAAGCCAAAAGCGTGGTGTTAATGGGCAAAGATGCCAATTTAATAGAGCAGGCATTGGCAGGTTGTGTGCCTGTGCATCGTGTGGAAAATATGGTGCAGGCGGTGCAGATAGCGGCAAGTCTTGCCAGTGACGGTGACAGTGTATTGTTATCGCCCGCGTGTGCGAGTCTTGACCAATATAAAAATTATCAGGACAGAGGCAACCAGTTCGCTCAGGCGGTACTGGCATTAGTCGCGTGAATAAACGACTCAAAGCGTCATTAGACGGACGTTTTCATTTTGACCCTTTACTGGTGCTTGCCTGCTCCAGTTTGTTACTGATTGGTTTTGTGATGGTGGCTTCTGCTTCCTTGCATTTGGGGGTAAAAGTCACAGGCAGTGAATTTTATTACCCGACTCGGCAATTACTGCATACGGGTTTTGGTTTGGTGATGGGGTTTTTTATTGCCGCAACGCCGTTGCGAATGTGGGAAAAATGGGGCGCGTGGCTGTTTATAGTCGGTTTGCTGTTATTGATTCTGGTGCTGATACCAGGTTTGGGCATCAAGGTAAATGGTAGTATTCGCTGGCTGTCGATAGCGGGTATTCGCATACAAGTCTCTGAAGTCATTAAGTTTTTTTCGGTCATTTACATGGCAGGGTATGTAACGCGGCATCAACAGAAGGTACAGGAATCGGCGTTTGGTTTGCTCAACCCCTTAATACTGTTCTCGATGGCGTGCGTGTTGCTGTTATTAGAACCCGACTTTGGTTCATCGGTCGTTATTTTAATGATTGCGATGGGCATTATGTTTTTAGCAGGCGCAAGATTATCGCAATTTATCGTGTTGTTAGGCTCGGTTGCGGCATTGGTTATTTTATTGGTGTTGTTTTCACCGTATCGACTCAAGCGCGTCACCAGTTTTATGGATCCGTGGGCAGATCCGTTGGATACGGGCTTCCAATTGACACAAGCCCTCATTTCGTTTGGACGCGGGGAATGGTTGGGTGTCGGTTTGGGTAGCGGCGTACAAAAATTATTTTATTTGCCCGAAGCGCATACCGACTTTATTTTCTCGGTGATAGCGGAAGAATTGGGTTTGCTGGGTGTGGTGACGGTCATTGGATTATTTGCGTTATTGGTCTGGCGCATTTTTGCGGTTGGTTTAGCCGCCGAACAGGCAGGGCAGCGATTTTCTGCATTTGTTGCTTACGGCTTGGGTATTTGGTTTGGTTTTCAGTCTTTCGTCAATATGGGGGTGAATATGGGATTATTGCCCACCAAAGGGTTGACCTTGCCATTAATCAGCTATGGCGGCGGTAGTATGATGATTATGTGTTGCGCGGTTGCGCTGTTATTTCGTGTCCATAGTGAAAATGTCGAATTCAAGGCAACGTCGCTGAATAATGGCAAAGGCGTAAGGGTTTAGCGTGACGAAACGAATCGTTATTATGGCAGGTGGTACAGGCGGTCATGTCTTTCCTGCGTTAGCTGTTGCGCAATCTTTGCAGGACAAAGGTTGGCAAGTCAGTTGGCTGGGAACACAAAAAGGTCTGGAAAGTCGAGTGATTCCTGACAATGGCATTGCCATTGACTATGTGTCGGTAGCGGGTATACGCGGCAAAGGCGTGTTATCAAAAATCACTGCGGTGTTCGGCTTGTTTAAAGCCTGCGTACAGGCGGTAACAGTATTACGCCAACGTAAACCCGATGTGGTATTGGGTATGGGCGGTTTTGTTGCAGGCCCCGGCGGTTTAATGGCAAAACTATTGGGCATTCCGTTAGTGATACATGAGCAAAATCGGGTGGTCGGTACCACTAATCGCTTATTGGCGCGTATCGCCAATCGGGTGTTGGAAGCGTTTCCTGACAGTTTTAAATCCTCATTCAAGGCGACGTGTACGGGTAATCCCCTAAGAAAACAATTCGTAGGTTGGGGAGAGGAACTAACCCCAACAATAGGGCAGGGCGTAAAAATTCTGATAATCGGCGGCAGTCAGGGTGCGCAAATATTGAATGAGGTCGTACCCGAAGCCATTGCACATTGGCATACGCAAACAGCCGCGCCTGCGGTACAAGTAAAGCACCAGACGGGCGCGGTGATGCAGGCTCAGGTTGCAGAACGTTATCAAGCCTTGGGTATAGAAGCAGAAGCAACCGCATTTATCAGCGACATGGTAGCTGCGTATCAATGGGCGGACATACTGATTTGCCGCGCGGGGGCAATGACGGTCAGTGAAGTGGCGGCGGTGGGAATTCCTGCCATTTTTGTGCCGTTACCTAGTGCCATTGACGATCACCAAACGGCGAATGCCAAGTATTTAACCGATGCTGATGCGGGCCTATTATTGATGCAAAAAGACTTGAACACCGAAACATTAGCACAACACCTAAGCCTCATGCTTAACCATTTGAATGCAATGAGTGACGCGGCACAGCGGCTTGCTCGTTTGGATGCAACGGAAGTCGTTGCCAATTACTGTATCGCGGAGGCGAAACCATGAATACGACCCACATTAAAACACTAGTACAGACTTTAGGTAATATTGAGCGTATTCATTTTGTCGGTATCGGCGGTACAGGCATGAGCGGCATTGCCGAAGTATTATCCAACTTGGGTTATACCGTCTCAGGCTCTGATATTAAAGAAAGTAGCGTTACCCAACATTTGGCAGAGTTAGGTATCAACATTGTCATTGGGCATAAACGCGCCAATATCGCTAACGTGGATGTGGTGGTGGCATCAACCGCGATAGGCCGTAGCAATGAAGAAATTGACGAAGCCTATCTGCAACGTATTCCCGTGATTCCCCGCGCGGAAATGCTGGCGGAATTGATGCGTTTTCGCTTTGGCATTGCGGTTGCAGGTACACATGGCAAAACTACCACTACCAGTTTAACCGCCAGTATTCTTGCCGAAGGCGGACTCGATCCCACGTTTGTGATTGGTGGACGGTTGAACAGTGCGGGAACGAATGCAAAATTAGGTTTGGGCAATTATTTAGTCGCTGAAGCCGATGAAAGTGATGCGTCATTTTTATATTTACAGCCAATGATAGCTATCGTCACCAACATCGACCAAGATCACATGGAAACCTATCAAGGTAGTTTCCAGCGGTTAAAAGATACGTTTGTTGAATTTTTACATCATCTGCCGTTTTATGGTCTGGCGGTGATGTGTCTGGATGACGAAGGCGTGCGCGAAGTATTGCCGCATTTATCCAAACCAGTAGTGACTTACGGTGTCCACGAAGAGGCCGATATTCGCGCCGTTGATATTAAACAACAAGGAATGCACACCCATTTTACCGTACTGCGCAAAGGTGATTATCCTCCGTTGCCTGTTACGCTCAATATGCCCGGTTGGCATAATATGCTGAATTCCTTGGCGGCAATTGCAGTAGCCAGTAAGCTGGAAGTGGAAGACAGCGCGATTATTAAAAGTCTGGGCGCATTCAAGGGTGTCGGACGGCGGTTTCAACTGCAAGGCGATTTGCCTATCGGTGATGGCAAGCTGACCTTGGTTGATGATTACGGGCATCATCCGCGCGAGATTGCCGCGACCTTGGAAGCCTTGAAACAGGCATGGCCTGACAGACGCTCGGTGGTGGTATTTCAGCCGCACCGATACACCCGCACCCGTGATTTATTTGAAGATTTTGCTCATGTATTATCCAATGTGTCAGTGTTGATTTTAATGGATGTGTATTCAGCAGGTGAAGCACCGATTGCAGGGGCGGATGGACGCGCGTTAAGTCGTGCTATTCGGTTACGCGGACAGGTTGAACCGATATTTGTGGAAAACTGGCAGGAATTACCCAGTATTTTAGCCAGTGTGGTCAAAGCCGATGATGTGATTTTAACAATGGGTGCGGGTAATGTCGGGCAGATTGCCAGTCAGTTGCCGCAACTCTTAACCGAGGCATTGAAAGACGCATGAAGGGACGGTTATTAACCAATGAAAAACTGGCGAAATACACCAGTTGGCGCGTTGGCGGTGTTGCCGATACGCTGTACATCCCGTTGGATCGTGCTGATTTGATTGACTTTGTAGCGCAGTTGCCCGCGAATGAACCCGTATTGTGGATGGGCTTAGGCTCTAACTTACTGGTAAGAGACGGCGGCATACGCGGCACGGTCATCAATACCAAAGGACGTTTAAAAGCCATGTACCGTACTGAGGATGGTTCGGTGTATGTGGAAGCAGGTGTACCGTGCGCTCATGTTGCGCGGTTTTGTGCTGAACAAGGCTTGGTTGGTGCGGAGTTTTTAGCGGGCATTCCCGGGACGATGGGCGGTGCGTTAAAAATGAACGCGGGCGCATTCGGCGGAGAAACATGGACATTAGTCAAACAAGTGGATATGTTGAACGCGCAGGGTGAGGTGATAGTACGGCAACCGCATGATTTTACGGTCAATTATCGCTCGGTGAAAGGTGCGGATGGCGAGTGGTTTTTAAGTGCATTGTTGCAATTGCCCGCTGGCGATACGGTCAGCAGCCAACAAAAAATTAAAGGCTTGCTGGAATGGCGTAATCAAACCCAGCCGACCAATCAACCCAGTTGCGGATCTGTGTTTAAAAATCCGGACGGTGATTATGCTGCGCGGTTAATAGAACAAACAGGTTTAAAAGGCTACTGCATCGGCGGAGCCTGTGTATCGGAAAAACACGCTAATTTTATTGTTAATACAGGCAATGCAACGGCGGCGAATATTGAAGAATTAATCAGCTATGTGCAGACTAAAGTGAAGGATGAACAGGGTGTGATGTTATCGACTGAGGTGTGTATGGTGGGTGTGGCAAGCGAGATGAATCATGATTAAAAAACCAGAACAATTTGGACGAGTTGCGGTCGTCATGGGCGGCACAGCGGCAGAGCGTGAAGTGTCTTTACGCAGTGGCGCGGCAGTGTATCAGGCGTTAAAACAACAAGGCATTGATGCGGTTGCAGTGGATGTTAAAGGTAATATCATTGATGCCTTAATCAGTGTCAAAGCGGATAGAGTGTTTAATATTATTCACGGTCGCGGCGGTGAAGATGGTGTGTTGCAAGCGGTGTTAGAAGTGTTGGGGCTCCCGTACACGGGTAGCGGCGTACTGGCATCAGCGTTGGCAATGGACAAGTTAAGAACTAAATTGTGCTGGCAAGGCTATGGCTTAGTGACTCCGAAATGGTTTTTGTTAAAAACGGAAGCGGATTTGGATGCCTGTATTGAAAAACTGGGCTTTCCTGTCATCGTTAAGCCCGCACAGGAAGGCTCAAGTATCGGTATGAGCAAAGCTAATAATCGCAATGAGCTGGCAAAAGCCTTGAAAATCGCGGCTGATTATAACTGTGATGTGTACGCAGAAGCATGGGTTACAGGTAAAGAGTATACTGTTGCCGTATTGTGTGGTAAGGCATTACCTGTGATTCGTCTGGAAACACCGAATGCGTTTTATGATTATGAAGCCAAATACAAGGCAACCACTACGCAATATCATTGCCCATGCGGTTTGCCTGAGCAGCAAGAGCAACAATTACAACAGTTGGCAGTTACAGCGTGTGAAGTGGTCGGCGTGAAAGGTTGGGGGCGAGTGGATGTATTTATTGATGACGCAGGACAAACCCAGTTGATTGAAGTCAATACCGTTCCGGGTATGACCGATCATAGTTTAGTGCCGATGGCAGCTAAACAGGCAGGCATTGATTTTGACGCATTAGTGTGGCGGATTATGGAAACCAGTTTAGGATAAGGAGCCATGACGGCGGCAAAGTTTTTACTGGTAGCATTATTGTCCGCAGGATTAGCTTGGAAGTATGGGCTGGATGTGCTGGATACTCACTTAAAAACAGCATTGCCCATAAAATATGTAAGAACCGAAGGTGTTTTTCAGTATTTAAGCAAGGATGAGGTGAAAACCGTATTAGAGCCGCTGGTAAAAACAGGTTTTTTTGATATTGATGTACAAGTTATTCATGCGGCAGTATCGGCGTTACCTTGGGTTGAGTCTGTCACGGTTAAGCGGGTCTGGCCTGATGCCATTGATATAAGAGTAAGCGAAAGAAAACCGTTTGTGCGTTGGGGGGAAAAAAGCCTGATTAGTCAGCAGGGAGCCGTTTTTACACCGAAGAACATAGAGCCTTTTGATGATTTGATGGTACTGACAGGGCCTGAACAACAACACATTAAAGTGTTGGAGATTATGAAAGGGGTTAAAACGACTTTGGCAGATCAATCGTTGGAATTGGCAGAGTTCAGTATTAACAATCGCGCGGCGTGGAAAATCAAATTAGCCAACGGTTTGGAAATATTATTGGGACGCAGTGAGCAGTTACAAAAATTACAGCGGTTTTTAAAAACCCTGACCGTATTACAACAAGAACAGATTGATGCAATGGAAGTGGTTGATTTGAGGTACCCTAATGGCTATGTGGTTTTATGGAAAGCGGGAACTCCCGAATTTGATTGGCAGGCGATTGCAAACGGAAGCCCTCAAAATCTAACAATGGGCGCGAAAAAGAGCAAATAAAATGGCGAAAAAAACGGAGCGTAATTTAATAGTGGGTCTGGATATTGGAACATCCAAAGTCGCGGCGATTGTCGGCGAACTTTCCAATGAGGACAACCTTGAAATAATAGGCATAGGCTCTGCACCGTCGCGCGGTCTTAAAAAAGGAGTTGTGGTTAATCTGGAATCCACAGTGCAATCCATACAGAAAGCAGTAGAAGAAGCCGAATTAATGGCGGGTTGTCAGATTACATCGGTGTTTGCAGGGATTGCAGGTTGTCATATCAGAAGTCTTAACTCCCACGGAATTGTGGCAATCAAAGACAAGGAAGTGACGCAATACGATATAGACCGCGTGATAGACTCGGCGCGTGCGGTGGCCATTCCCGCCGACCAGAAAATTTTACACATACTCCCGCAAGAATTTGTTATTGATTTACAAGGCGGCATTAAAGAACCCATCGGTATGTCCGGCATACGTCTGGAAGCGAAAGTTCACATAGTGACAGGCAGCGTCAGTGCCTCGCAGAATATCATTAAATGTATTCACCGCTGTGGCTTAGAAGTAGAAAATTTGGTCTTGCAACAGCTCGCATCCTGCAATGCGGTATTGACAGAAGACGAAAAAGAACTCGGTGTTTGTTTAATAGATATTGGTGGCGGCACAACCGATATTGCCGTTTATTCGGATGGTGCGATTAAACACACAGCGGTTATTCCTGTCGCAGGCGATCAGGTTACTAATGACATAGCCGTGGCATTACGCACACCGACTATTAATGCGGAAGACATTAAGCGTAAATATGCCTGTGCGTTAACGCAATTGGCGGATGTTGATGGCACGATTGAAGTACCCAGTATCGGCGACCGATCGCCACGCAAAATTTCTGCACAGAATCTGGCGGAAATTGTTGAGCCGCGTTACGAAGAATTATTGTTGCTGGTACAAGCCGAATTACGACGCAGTGGTTATGAAGATGTTATTGCCGCAGGTGTGGTCTTAACGGGCGGCAGCTCAAAAGTGATGGGCTTGATTGACTTGGCAGAAGAGATTTTTCATGTCCCCGTCAGAATGGGCGGACCCCAAAATGTCACAGGATTAACGGAAGTGGTGAAAAATCCGATTCATTCTACTGGCGTTGGCTTGTTAATATACGGAAAAGAGCATCAAAACCTGATTGGCAGCAGTGATGCCGAACGTTCTGAATGGTTTGAAAAAATAAAAAATTGGTTTAATGGTAATTTTTAGTGGCTTTGCATTGCACAGCTAAGGGGCAGTAACATGAAATATGAACTAGTAGACACATACAGCGAGACTGCCGTCATCAAGGTTATTGGTGTGGGCGGCGGCGGCGGCAACGCTGTTAATCACATGATTGATGGTAACATTGATGGCGTAGAATTTATCTGTGCAAATACCGATGCACAGGCATTACGCAAACTGAATATCGGCACTATTATTCAACTCGGCGTTGAACTCACCAAAGGCTTAGGTGCAGGAACAAATCCTGAAATTGGTCGCCAAGCCGCCGAAGAAAATAAAGAACGCATCAAAGAAGTGTTGCAAGGCGCGGACATGGTGTTTTTAACCGCAGGCATGGGCGGTGGCACAGGCACAGGCGCAATTCCCGTCATTGCTTCTATCGCCAAAGAAATGGGCATTCTAACCGTTGCTGTCGTCACTAAACCGTTTCTGTTTGAAGGTAAAAAGAAACAAGCAGTGGCAGAACGCGGCATTGTTGAATTGGAAAAATACGTTGATTCATTAATCACCATTCCCAATCAGAAATTATTACCCGTACTCGGCAACAACGTCTCGTTAGCGGATGCCTTCAAAGCAGCTAACGACGTGTTATTAGATGCCGTACAAGGAATCACCGAACTGATTGTTCACCCAGGTATGATTAACGTTGACTTTGCCGACGTAAGAACCGTTATGTCAGGCATGGGTGCGGCAATCATGGGTACAGGCACGGCATCAGGCGAAAATCGCGCCCGCGAAGCGGCTGAAAAAGCCATTGCCTGTCCATTATTGGAAGACATTAATTTACAAGGCGCACGCGGTATTTTAGTCAATATTTCCGCGTCTAACATGAGCATGGCTGAGTTTAGTGAAGTGGGTAATATCGTCTACGAATTTGCTTCCGAAGATGCTATTATCAAAATCGGTACCGCAATTGACTCCTCAGGTTCAGACGATGAAATCAAAGTCACCGTGGTCGCCACAGGCATGGGCTTACCTTCTGTGCAAGCAAAAGCCACCGTTAAATCCATGCAAACCAACATGAGCGGCGCAGTCGATTACAGCGGTTTTGATGCGCCTCCGTCAACACGTCAAAGCAGACAGGAAAATCGGGAAGCGCGTACCCTGAGTCAACAACCGAAAGGCGATTTAGATTATCTGGATATTCCTGCGTTTTTAAGACGACAGGCAGATTAGTTTTCAGACACAAAAAAGCCCGACTTAAGTCGGGCTTTTTTGTGCGGGTGCGGATTTTTCACACCTGCATACAACCCCGTTTTATTAATACTTTTTGGTCTCGTAAACTGGAACAGCATGACTTACAAATACTTTCCTGAACTTGAATTACTGGAAAAAATTATTGAGCAGTTAGGTAATTATGCCCAAGTGGAGATTCTTGGCACTGTTCCCTATCAGCAGTATGACTTCCCGCTTTATTGTATTAGCTTGGGTTCTACTCGACCTGATGTGCCCGTGCTGGCGTATTTTGGCGGTGTGCATGGTTTGGAAAAAATCGGCTCGGAAATTATTTTTGCCTATTTGCAGACCATTATTGAGCTATTGAAATGGGATGATACTTTTAAGGCGCAGTTGGAAAACTCACGCCTGATGTTTTTCCCCCTGGTCAATCCAGTCGGGGTATGTTCCAGTACCCGCAGTAATGGTAATGGTGTGGATTTAATGCGTAACTCGTCCGTGCAGGCGGTCGGTGAGCGCAAGTTTTACAGTGGACAGCGTATCACGCCGCATTTACCTTGGTATCAGGGTAATTCTGAGCAAATGGAAATTGAAGCACAGGCATTGTGTACGGCGGTGCGGCGTTGTATTGCACAATCGCCGCTTACCATCACTGTGGATTTACATTCAGGTTTCGGCATTCAGGACAGACTGTGGTTTCCTTATGCCTATTGTCGAGAACCATATCCCGATATTGCTCAAGCCTTTGCGTGGAAAGAATTGTTCGAGCGGTGTTATCCGCACCATTTCTACAAAATTGAACCCATGAGTCAGGAATATGTGATTGAAGGTGATTTGTGGGATTATCTGTATCAGGAATTTTTACAGAATAATACCGACGGGCAGCGGATATTCCTGCCGCTCACGTTGGAAATGGGGTCGTGGGTATGGCTGCGCAAAAGTCCCAGACATATTTTTATGCGTCACGGCTTGTTTCATCCGTTAGTGCCGCATCGACAACAGCGCATTCTAAGACGACATTTAATTTTGTTTGATTTTTTATACCGCAGTTTATTAAATCCCAGCGGTTGGGCAACGCAGGATGCCGCGCAACAACAGGATTATCGACAACAAGCACTGAGATTATGGTATGAATAATAACTGGCTATTACTGCGTGGCTTAACGCGGGAAGCAGGACATTGGGGTGATTTTGTCGCGCAAATGCAGCACGCTTTTCCAGACGCGCAGATTAATACTTTAGATTTATCGGGCAGCGGTACTTATTATCAGGAAACCAGCCCCGATTCTATCGCCGAGATAACTCAGCTGTTACGCCAACACGCGCTGGAAAAAGGTTATTTGCAGTCGAAACCCAGATTATTAACCTTGTCATTAGGCGGCATGGTGGCGTGGGAATGGATGCAGCAATACCCC
Source organism: Methylococcales bacterium (assembly GCA_030693155.1). Lineage (GTDB taxonomy): Bacteria > Pseudomonadota > Gammaproteobacteria > Methylococcales > Methylomonadaceae > UBA4132. The sequence goes on along the minus strand of JAUYBJ010000063.1, from coordinate 7,617 downwards.
GATGATATTCACAGCGCGGTATTGATGAACAGCAGTTTGGCAACAGTCAATCCGTTTTATCAGCGGTTGCGCTGGCAAAGTTATGGCAAACTGGCGGGTATTGTTTGTCAATCCGATTGCTATCAACAGGAATTGGCGATTGTAAAACTGGTGAGTAATCTTGCCGACCAACATGAAAGTGTTGCGGTAGCGTGGGACAAAATTCAACGTTCACACCCTGTGAGCAAACAAAACGCACTACGGCAAATTATCGCCGCCGCCAAGTACGCGCCTGCACTGGGTAAACCGATTCCGCCCGTATTATTGTTGAATGGCTTAGGCGATAGGCTGGTGTCATCTGCCTGTTCAGAAAGTATCAGCAAACGCTGGTCATTGCCGTTAATCAGCCATCCGTGGGCAGGGCATGATTTGTGCCTTGATGATGCTGAGTGGGTGATAGAGCAGTTGCGGGAATGGTGTGAAAAAAACTAGTGTAAAAAAGCCCGATAGAATCGGGCTTTTTTGTTGTAGCTTAGCGGAACAGTTATTCTCTGCCGCCAAAGATGCCCAGTATTTGTAACAAGCTCAAGAACAAGTTGTACAGTGACACATATAACGACACCGTGGCGCGGATGTAGTTGGTTTCGCCGCCGTGAATGATTTCACTGGTTTGGTATAAAATCATGCCAGACATCAACAAGATAAACATCGCTGAAACAGCTAGTGATAACGCAGGAATAGCAAATACTATTGCACCAATCATCGCTAAAATAGCAACCAGCATTCCTGTCATTAAGAAGCCGCCCATGAAGCTGAAATCTTTACGAGTGGTTAATGCGTAAGCTGATAAACCCAAGAAAATCGTACCTGTACCCGCTAATGCCATGATGATTAATTCATGACCATTGCTGAAGTTGTGGATGTACATATTTAAAATCGGGCCTAGGGTTAAGCCCATAAAACCAGTCAGCATAAAAGTAAACAGCAAGCCTAAGGCGCGGTCGCTGTATTTAGTCGTCAAAAATAACAGACCGTAAAAGCCTACAATAGTGATGAGAAAGCCAAACGGTGGCAAGTTCATCACCATAGACAAACCTGCGGTCATGGCACTGAAAAACAGCGTCATGGATAATAATAAATAAGTGTTACGCAATACTTTATTAGTTGCCAACGTGCTGGACGCTGACGGGTTAATCACGGTATTTGAATTCATGGTGTTAGTTTCCTTTGATGATTGAAAAAACATTATATCGTTCCAATGCTCCAGAGACTGTGAAAGTATTTATGTGGGAGAGGCTTTAGCCTCGCTTTTCGGGGCTAAAGCCCCTCCCACATTATATAAAAACAATGACTTACAAAAATAAAAAATTGTTTTCATAATACTTTCACGGTCTCCAGAGCATGGGAACTTCAATACATAATGATTCTAATGTGTCACGCCGCTATTTACTAGCAGCACGTTGCCACTGCCCTATTTTTATTGCGTATCCATTCGCTCCACGAACCCGCGTATAACTTAGATCCATACAAGCCAGCGTGTTCCATTGCCAACACATTATGACACGCGGTCACGCCTGAGCCGCAATAATGCACGACGTGTTCAGGTTTAACCTCGCCAATCAGTTGTTTAAATTGAGCGCGTAACTGCTCAGGTGCTAAAAATAAGCCCTGTGCATTAAGGTTAAGTTGAAAGGCGCGGTTCAATGCGTAAGGAATATGCCCAGCTACAGGATCAATCGGCTCTTGTGCGCCGCGATAGCGTTCGGGGGTTCTGGCATCAATCAGCGTGATGGCTTTACGCGCCAGTTGGTTTTCCACTTGCCCAGCGGTCAACCATAGATTGTCATTCAGGTAAGCTCTGAAACTGGCAGGTTTAATGCGGGGCAGGGCGGTTGTCAGTTCGTAGCCTTGTTGTTGCCATTGTTTTATCCCGCCATCCAATACCGCAACATTATCATGTCCCAAAGCGCGTAATAGCCACCATAACCGCCCCGCAAACGCGCCGACTGCATCATCATACACCACCACTTGACTGTGATTACTTACGCCCCACGCGCCCAGTTTTTTTGCCAACATTTTAAAGTCAGGCAAGGGATGACGACCTGTGGTGTCGGTAATGCGTGATGATAAATCGTTATCCAAATGCGCATAACGGGCATTGGGAATATGTCCGTGCCGATAGGCATAACTGCCTGCCGCGCTGTTGGCGAGCGAAAAACGGCAATCAATAATCACCCAATCAGGCTGGCTGAAATGGTGTAATTCAGGCGCAGAAATCAGTGTGCGGTGGTTCATAGCGTTAGACCTCTAAAATTATTTTGCCGATGTGCTGACTGCTTTCCATGTATTCATGGGCAACGGCGGCTTCATCCAGCGTGAAAGTGGAGTCAATAATCGGTTTAATTTTACCCGATGCCAGTAACGGCCAGACGTTTTTATGCAGTTGGTTGGCTATATCGGCTTTAAAGGCATCGTCTCTGGCGCGTAAGGTTGAGCCTGTAATGGTCAGGCGTTTCACCATAATCGGTAATAAATTAATCTCCGCTTTTATGCCGTGTTGCAGGGCGATTTGCACCAAGCGTCCATCGTAAGCCAAGCATTTTAAATTACGCGGAAAATAATCGCCGCCGATAATATCGAGGATAACATTCACGCCTTTATTGCGTGTGGCTTTATGAACCGCAGTGACAAAATCCTGTTCGTGATAATTGATAGCGGTATCGGCACCGAATTGCACACAGGCGTTGCATTTTTCCTCAGACCCAGCGGTGATGACGACGTTAGCATGAAACGCTTTCGCCAATTGGATAGCGGTCACGCCGATGCCGCTGGTGCCGCCGTGGACTAACAGCGTTTCTTTAGCGCGTAACTGGGCGCGGTCAAACACATTGCTCCACACGGTAAAAAAGGTTTCAGGCAATGCCGCTGCTTCAACAAACGATAAACCTTTAGGTATCGGTAAACACAACAACGCCGATGCTAAACAATAGCCCGCATACCCGCCGCCTGTGACTAACGCGCACACGGTATCGCCGACTTTTAAATGACTGACCGCCGCGCCGACTAACACAATCGTACCAGCTACTTCTAAGCCAAGTATATCGGACGCGCCAGTCGGTGGCGGATATAAACCTTTGCGCTGGGAAATATCAGGACGATTAACACCCGCCGCCACCACTTTAATTAATACTTGATGACTGGCGGGTTTAGGGGTGAGACGTGCGGTGAGTTGTAAGGTATCGGCTTCAACTTCAATAGCCTGCATGAATTCTGGAATCATCATAAGTGGCGTTCTGGAAAAACAAGGATGGGGTATTATATGCTGGTATTGGCATACAGATTTAAACGATGTGCTTAAAACCTGCGAGGTTTTCAAAACCTCGCAGGTTTTCTGAGTATTAAATTAAGTTATCGTTCCAACGCTCTAGCGTTGGAATGCAGCCGTAGACGCTCCAGCGTCTTCTTGTGCTTTAGATGCGCAATGCTGGAGTAAAACAGCTTTAGCTGTTTTTCCAACAGCTGAAGCTATTGGACTCCCAGACAATTTTTCAACAATTTTTAACAGGATAAACAATGATTCGTGCGGGTATTGTAGGTGGAACAGGTTATACGGGCGTAGAGCTATTGCGGATTTTAGCACTGCATTCAGAGGTTGACATTGCGGTGGTGACCTCACGCGGTGATGCGGGTATCAGAGTGGATGCCGTGTATCCGAGTTTACGCGGTCGTATTGACGTGCTGTTTACCGCACCAGAGCTGGACACCTTGGCAAGCTGTGACGTGGTGTTTTTTGCCACACCCAACGGCACAGCCATGTTAATGGCAGAACAGCTACTGGCGCGTGGCGTAAAAGTTATCGACTTATCGGCGGATTTTCGCCTGAAAGATGCCGCCGAATGGAGTCACTGGTACGGCATGGAACACGCTTGCCCTGATTTAATTAGCGAGGCTGTATATGGTCTGCCTGAAATTCACCGTGACGCAATCAAGCAAGCGCGATTAGTCGCCTGTGCGGGTTGTTATCCGACTGCGGTACAACTGGGTTTTTTACCGCTGATTGAAAACGGCTTGGTCGATGTGGGTAATTTAATTGCCGACGTAAAATCAGGGGTCAGCGGCGCGGGACGTAAAGCCGAACTCAGCAGTTTAATGAGTGAAATGGGCGAAAGTTTCAAAGCCTACGGCGTGAGCGGGCATCGGCATTTACCCGAAATTAGCCAAGGCTTGCGCCAAATGGCGGGGAAAGCCGTCAATCTCACTTTTGTACCGCATTTAACGCCGATGATACGCGGCATTCATGCGACCTTATACAGCCAATTAACCGCCAGTGTTGCCGATATTCAACCCCTGTATGAACAGCGTTATCAACAGGAAACTTTTGTCGATGTATTGCCGCAAGGCGCACACCCTAGCACCAGTGATGTGCGCGGCAGCAATAACTGCCAGATTGCCATTCATCAACCTCAGGGCGGCAACACCATTGTGGTGTTATCGGTCATCGACAACTTGGTTAAAGGTGCGTCAGGTCAAGCCGTGCAGGTAATGAACCTGATGTTTGGCTTGCCTGAGGATGCAGGTTTAGCCATAGTCGCTTTATACCCTTAAACTTTGACGGTATTCCAGCAACTGTGCTAGTGACGGTTTAACTTAATGGCAGGGCGGTGACGATAGGGTATAATGACCGCCATTCTTTTTTATTTTCCAGTGCAGAATATGTCAATCAGTATCAGAAAAATCACTCACGGCGTATTAGTCGGCAATGTTCAAGTCGGAGGCGGCGCACCTATCGTGGTGCAGTCCATGACCAACACAGACACCGCCAACATCACAGCTACCGTCAAACAAATCATGGAATTATCCGATGCAGGCTCTGAATTAGTCCGCATCACCGTTAATTCCGAAGAAGCCGCCGCTGCGGTCGCTGAGATTAAAAGCCAACTCTTAGCGAAAGATTACAGTGTGCCTATCATCGGTGATTTTCACTTCAACGGGCATAAATTGCTGGAAAAATACCCCGATTGTGCCGCCGCATTGGATAAATACCGCATTAATCCGGGTAATGTCGGACGGGGCAAAAGCCGCGACCCACAGTTTCAGCAAATGATTGAATTCGCCTGTCAGTACGATAAACCCGTGCGTATCGGTGTCAACGGCGGCAGTTTGGATCAAGCGGTTTTAACTCGTTTACTGGATGAAAACCGCAATCTGAAAATCCCCGAACCGTTAGCCGCCGTCACCCGCAAAGCCATCGTATTATCAGCATTAGAAAGCGCGGCAAAAGCCGAAGAAATCGGCTTAAGCAAAAACAAAATTATTTTGTCCTGCAAAATCAGCAACGTCCAAGAACTCGTCGCCATTTATCAGGATTTAGCCAGCCGTTCTGATTACGCCCTGCATTTAGGCTTAACCGAAGCAGGCATGGGTTCAAAAGGTATCGTATCGTCTGCGGCGGCATTGTCGGTGTTAATGCAGCAAGGTATCGGCGACACCATCCGTATTTCTTTAACACCTGAACCCGGTGCATCCAGAACTCAAGAAGTCATCGTCGGACAAGAAATTTTACAGACGATGGGCTTTCGCTCCTTCACGCCGATGGTTATTTCCTGCCCCGGTTGTGGTCGCACTACCAGCGATTATTTCCAAAAATTGGCAATGGATATTCAAACTTATCTGCGTGATCAAATGCCTGTGTGGCGCACCCAATATCCGGGTGTGGAAACAATGGAAATTGCCGTCATGGGTTGCGTAGTGAACGGCCCGGGTGAAAGTAAAAGTGCCAATATCGGCATCAGCTTACCTGGAACGGGCGAATCACCAGTCGCGCCTGTTTATGAAGACGGCGAAAAAACCGTCACCCTGAAAGGCGACCGCATTGCCGAAGAATTTCAGGAAATCGTACAACGCTACATCGAAACGCATTACGCGCCTTAACTGACTTTCCGCAGACCTAACCGATTGTAAAAATCGGTCAGGTCTCTTCTCACGCTCATTAAAAATATTACGCTTATGCAACAACCCATGTTAAATACCGCCATCCGTGCTGCCAGACTCGCGGGTGATCTTATCCTACGTTCAGCTGATAAAGTGGATCAATTGCGCGTTGACCAAAAAGGCAGAAACGATTACGTCTCCGAAGTTGACCGTATGGCGGAACGCGAAATTATCAACATCATCAAAACCGCTTACCCTGACCACGGCATTCTGGCAGAAGAAAGCGGCGCACATGAAGGCAATGATTACATCTGGATTATTGACCCCTTAGACGGTACAACCAACTTCTTACACGGCTTTCCACAATACGCCGTGTCTATCGCCTTAAAACACAAAGGCAAGCTGGAAGTCGGCGTTATTTATGACCCGTTGCGTGATGAATTATTTACCGCCAAACGCGGCGGCGGCGCGATGCTCAACAATCGCAAACTGCGCGTTACCCAACCCAACAGCTTAAAAGGCGCGTTGTTAGGCACAGGTTTTCCGTTTAAAACCGACACGCATTTAGACGCTTATACAGGAATGTTCCGCGCCTTGACCACCGAATGCTCAGGCATCCGCCGTGCAGGTTCAGCGGCACTGGATTTGGCCTATGTTGCCGCAGGTCGTCTGGATGGCTATTGGGAAATCGGCATCATGGAATGGGACATGGCAGCAGGTATTTTGCTGATTAAAGAAGCGGGCGGCGTAGTCACCGACTTTTCCTTTAATGACAATTATGTCGAATCGGGCAACGTCATTGCAGGCAGCCCGAAAATGCACCAACTAATGTATGCTTTAATTGAACCACACGTTACCGATAGTTTGAAATAAAGACCTTTATATCCACCAAAGACACGAAAGACACGAAAAAGTATCATTTTTCGTGTCTTTCGTGTTTTTTGTGGACAATTTAAATCACCACTTTTACGGATTATCACCATGAGCGAAACCATTTCAAATAATGCCATTATCTACGCCATTCTTGCTTTAAACAGCGAAGTGGATTTACAACACGAATACCTGGAATCGGATGAAGTTCCCGATGAAGAGCGTGAAAACGAACAAGGCATCTTAGACGACCTCGAACAAGCCTTTATGGAATTCGTCGATATTTACAAAAAACGCTGCAAAGCAGATAAAGAATTACCTGATTTAGATGAATTATTAAACAGCCAAATCTGATTTTCCATGTTCACACTGTACGGCATAAAAAACTGCTCAACGGTAAAAAAAGCGCGGGATTGGCTGGAGCAACACGACATCGCCTATCAGTTTCACGATGTGCGTGCCGATGCATTAACGCTGGAACACCTGAAAAATTTTACCGCGCGGGCGGATTGGAATAGCTTACTGAATCGTAGCAGCACCAGTTGGCGACAACTGACACCTGAACAGCAAAGCGATTTAACCTGTGAGAAAGCGATACAGTTGATACACAACACGCCTACCCTGTTAAAACGTCCCGTGTTAGATACGGCCGAGCAGTTGCTGGTTGGCTTTAAGGTTGAGAATTATCAAAAATTATTGTAGATACCATCTCTCCAAATCAATCACAAGTAGCAAATTATGGTATTTGTGGTTGATAGGGTAGTTGGTGTTTAAAGACACCAAAACAAATCTGTACCAATTTTCGCATAGCTGCGCCGAGTGCGGACATTTTACTTT
>JAUYBJ010000061.1 GCA_030693155.1 Methylococcales bacterium | reverse complement strand
TCTATCTACGCAACAGGCTCTGATTTTTAATCAGTCCTCAGGTTGGGGCGACCTCCCAATGAACGCTTACAGCTTACTCGGTATTCCTTCGTATTATTAGATTGATTTTGAGTAGTTTTAATCATACAAGGGTGGGGTGAGGAATGAACCCCAACACACACCACATTTTTGTCGGGGTTCGCAAAGCTGACCCCAACCTACTATTCATCCCTACAGAGAGATTCCTAATGAGTAACACCAAACATTGCCGTTTATTAATTCTGGGTTCTGGCCCTGCGGGTTACACCGCCGCCATCTATGCCGCGCGTGCCAATCTTAATCCTGTGATAATTACTGGTATGCAACAAGGCGGACAATTAACCACCACCACCGAAGTGGACAACTGGCCGGGTGATGTCGAAGGCTTGCAAGGCCCTGATTTAATGGACAGAATGCAACGCCACGCCGAGCGTTTTAATACCGAAATTATTTTCGACCACATTCACACTACTGATTTATCCAAACGTCCATTTACGCTAACAGGCGATTCAGGCACTTATACCTGCGACGCGCTGATTATTGCCACAGGTGCATCGGCACGTTATTTAGGTCTGGATTCTGAAGAAGCCTTCAAAGGTAAAGGCGTATCGGCGTGTGCCACTTGTGACGGATTTTTCTATCGCAACAAACCTGTCGCGGTGATTGGCGGCGGTAATACGGCGGTTGAAGAAGCCTTGTATTTATCCAATATCGCCTCCACTGTCACTGTAGTACATCGCCGCGATAAATTCCGTTCTGAGAAAATTCTGTCTGACAAACTGATTGAAAAATCCAAAACAGGCAACGTGATTATTGAATGGAACGCGCAACTAGATGAAGTGCTGGGTGATGATATGGGCGTAACAGGCTTGCGTATTAAAGACACCGAAAACGGTTCAACCAAAGACCTTGAAGTACACGGCGTATTTATTGCCATTGGTCACACGCCTAACACCTCGATTTTTGAAGGTCAGTTAGACATGGATCATGGCTATATTAAAGTAAAAAGCGGTATTACTGGCAACGCAACCTCCACCAGCGTAGTGGGTGTATTCGCCGCTGGCGATGTGATGGATTCCGTGTATAAACAAGCCATTACCTCAGCGGGTGCAGGTTGTATGGCGGCGTTGGATGCGGAAAAGTTTCTGGATGAATTGGTTTGATTGTTAGGTAAGGTTTAACGTGCGAGATTCTAAAAGTATTCGCCTCGAAATCGGGGCTAAAGCCCCTCCCACATAAGAACGAGAAAATTACCCATTAAAAAACCATGCAACTAACCCTTCTCGACCCCGATAATCCGACACAAACATTCCCGCCGCTCTATCTGGCATTGCGTGAACCAGATGGCTTATTAGCGGTAGGCGGATGTTTGTCAACGGAACGCTTACTTAATGCTTATCAGCGCGGTATTTTTCCTTGGTACAATCCCGACGAACCCATTTTATGGTGGTCGCCTGATCCGCGCTTGGTGCTGTTTCCCGATAAACTCATCGTCTCGCGCAGTTTGGCTAAAACGGTGCGTAAAAATATTTTTACCGTTACGTTTGATAACGCATTTGAACAAGTGATTACCGCCTGTGCCGAGCCGCGCAAAGACAGCGAAGGAACGTGGATAACCAGCGACATCAACCAAGCGTATATTAATTTACATCATCAAGGCTACGCACATTCAGTGGAAGTGTGGTCTGATAATGAATTAGTCGGCGGTTTGTATGGCGTGGCGTTGGGGCAGGTATTTTTTGGAGAATCCATGTTTCATACCAAAACCGATGCGTCCAAAGTTGCCTTCGTCAGTCTGGTTGGACAACTGAAAAACTGGGGTTATCAACTAATTGATTGTCAGGTACATACCCGTCATTTAGCAAGTTTAGGTGCAGAAGAACTGAATCGCCGCGCCTTTGTGCGACTCCTCAAGCAATACTGTCCCCTCCCCATTTCACCCGTTGCGTGGCAGTGATGATGATTTCTATACCGCTGGTTTTAACCCCGCCGCATCCTTGCAGTTATTTGGACGATGAACAGAGTCAATCAGTGTTCGTACATCCTTCTTATCCGCTGACTACCTCGATTTATACCCAGTTGATTGAGCAGGGTTTTCGGCGTAGCGGTGATGAAGTGTATGTGCCGCATTGCCCGCACTGCATGGCGTGTATTCCTGCCAGATTAGTGGTACAACAATTCACACCCAACCGCAGTCAACAACGCTGTTGGCGTAACAATAGCCGCACCACCGCCGTTATCAAACCTGCTGTGTTTGAACAGGCGCATTATGATTTGTATGTCCGTTACCAACAAACGCGCCATACAGGCGGCAGTATGGCGGAGTCCAGCCCTGACGATTATATTGATTTTCTCGTTAGTTCGTGGTGTGACACGGTGTTTGTTGAATTTTCAATTAATAATGAATTGGCGGGCGTTGCTATCGTCGATCAACTGAATAACGCTTTATCGGCGGTTTATACTTTCTTTGATCCCAAATTTTCCAGTTACAGCTTGGGCGTGTATGCGGTGTTGTGGCAAATTGACTATGCCAAACAGCAACGCAAAGACTTTTTATATCTGGGTTTCTGGATTCAGGCGTGTCAGAAAATGGCGTATAAAAGTAATTATCAACCCTTGCAGATATTGCATGATAAGCAATGGATTGAGTTGTAAGTTGGGCTGCCGCTTTTGAGACTGTGAAAATATTCCCTGTGGGAGGGGCTTTAGCCTCGCTTTTCGGGGCTAAAGCCCCTCCCACATTATATAACTGATGTTACGCAGCCCTTAATTTTTGCAATTCTTCATAAGCCAACTGGTTTGCCTTGATGAAGAGCCTGGTACGCAATGCAAAATGATTGGTTTTGTGTTTTATCTTCAAGCATTCCAGCTTGAATACCGCATAAAT
>JAUYBJ010000040.1 GCA_030693155.1 Methylococcales bacterium | reverse complement strand
AACTTGGCGCGGGCGCGTCTTCTTGCGCGCACTTTCCAATAGTTCACGAATCTGTTCAAACTGTTCTCGACTAATGTCACTCGGATATTTTTTCTCATCCTGCTATTATTACTTAATTACTGTAGATTTTGAACAGGTTCTAACGCGGGATTGGCGAAATCACCGACCCGCACAATCATGACACAAAAAAACCATATTTTTATGTCTATTTATGCGGTATTCAAGCTGGAATGCTTGAAGATAAAACACAAAACCAATCATTTTGCATTGCGTATCAGGCTCTTCATCAAGGCAAATCAGTTGGCTTATGAAGAATTGCAAAAATTAAGGGCTGCGTAACATCAGTTAATAAAACTCAAGCAACTGATACCCGACTTAAACACTCGTTTACCAACGGAAGCCGAATGGGAATATGCGTGCAGGGCTGGAACAACGACACCGTTTTCCTTTGGCGATACCATCACGCCTGAGCAAGTCAACTATGATGGCAACAATCCTTACGTTAGTGCTAAGCAAGGCTTGTTTGGTGCCTTGTTTGGTAATGCTAACAAAGGCTGGTATCGAGAAAAAACTGTGTCTGTAAAATCCTTACCGCCGAATGCGTGGGGCTTGTATGAAATGCACGGCAATGTACGGGAATGGTGCAATGACTTGTATGGCGATTATCCTGATGAACCCGTGATTAATCCTACAGGTGCTAATAAAGGCACGTCGCGGGTGTTGCGCGGCGATTCTTGGTACAACGGCGCGAAGGGCGTGCGTTCTGCTTACCGTGACTACGACACGCCTGATAAGAGCAGCCGCAACTTCGGCTTCCGTTTTGCCCTAGGTCAAACAGCCAGTTAAGCAAGCCCGCACCATCGCCACGGACAGGCAAGCGGTAGTGTAGCCCGTCAGTGGTGACGATGTGGGCGGGTATGGGAAATGCTCCTTCGCGGGCGGGTTGAATAACCCGCCCGCGAAGGCTTATCAAACGTCCGTTATCGCCGCGTCTAGAAAAGCGTTTTTTGCAAGAATTCACCCTTTTTGCTTTTAAAAATCACAAAAATTGATTTTGTATGCTTGCTATTTTATATGCCGCCCTCATAATCGTTACATCATTAAATTGTGTTAGAGGTATTCTTTGTGGAAACACATAAAACAACAGATGTATTAATTCCAGTTTTGCCGCTCAGAGATGTGGTGGTTTACCCGCACATGGTCATTCCTTTATTTGTCGGCAGAGAAAAATCAATAGACGCTTTAGAAGCCGCTATGAAAGATGACAAGCAGGTCTTGTTGGTGGCGCAAAAAGAAGCGGAAGTCGATGATCCTAATGCGAGCGATCTTTATCAGGTCGGTACACTGGCTAATATCCTGCAATTGCTGAAATTACCCGACGGTACAGTTAAAGTGCTGGTCGAAGGCAGCGAACGTTGTCGCGTAGTGCGTTATCAGGCAACCGATGGTTTTTTCTCAGCGGAAATCGCCGCGCTTGACGATGTATCCACATTATCGGAAGCGGCGCAAGATGTGTTGCAGCGTACCGCTGTCAATTCGTTTGAACAATACGTTAAGCTGAACAATAAAATTCCGCCCGAAGTATTAATTTCCTTGTCAGGGATTGATGATCCCAGTCGGCTTGCCGATACCATTGCCGCGCACATGAATTTAAAAGTGCAGGATAAGCAAATCATCCTTGAAACCACCGACATTGAACAACGTCTGGAACGGTTGATGACGCTGATGGAAGGTGAAATTGATTTGCTGGAAATTGAGAAGAAAATCCGTGTGCGCGTTAAACAGCAAATGGAAAAAAATCAGCGCGAATATTATTTGAACGAGCAAATGAAGGCGATTCAAAAAGAATTGGGTGAAATGGAAGATGTGCCTAATGAAATTGATGAATTAGCCAAGAAAATTGCCGATGCGGGAATGTCTAAAGAAGCGAAAACCAAGGCAGACGCAGAATTAAACAAGCTGAAAATGATGTCGCCGATGTCAGCAGAAGCCACTGTAGTGCGTAATTATATTGACTGGATGGTCAATGTGCCGTGGAAGAAAAAAACCAAAGTCCGTCATGATTTAAAAATTGCCGAACAGGTGCTGGAAGAAGAGCATTACGGTCTGGAAAAAGTGAAAGAACGTATTTTGGAATATCTCGCCGTCCATCAGCGCGTGAAACAACTGAAAGGGCCTATTTTATGTTTAGTCGGGCCTCCAGGGGTGGGTAAAACCTCACTGGGTGAGTCAATTGCGCGGGCGACTAATCGTAAATATGTGCGTATGGCATTAGGCGGTGTGCGTGATGAAGCCGAAATTCGCGGTCATAGACGAACTTATATCGGTTCTATGCCCGGGAAAATTTTACAGAATTTATCCAAGATACAAACCCGCAATCCGATGTTTTTGCTCGATGAAATCGACAAAATGGCGGCGGATTTTCGCGGTGATCCTGCATCAGCGTTGCTGGAAGTGTTAGACCCTGAGCAAAACCATACGTTTTCAGATCATTATTTAGAAGTGGATTTTGATTTGTCCGATGTGATGTTTGTCGCGACCGCTAACACGATGAATATTCCCCCTGCGCTGTTGGACAGAATGGAAGTCATTCGCTTGGCAGGTTATACCGAAGATGAAAAAATCAATATCGCCTTGCGTTATTTAATCCCTAAACAGATTAAAAATAACGGTCTTAAAGAAAAAGAAATCGGTATTCCCGAAGAAGTGGTTAGAGACATGATTCGTTATTACTCGCGTGAAGCGGGTGTGCGTAATCTGGAACGTGATATTTCTAAAATCTGCCGTAAAGTCGTTAAAGATTTATTGTTAAAACCCAAAAAAGAAAAAGTGTTAATTACGCCAGAAAATTTATCTGATTATCTGGGGGTTAGACGCTTTAGCTACGGCTTGGCAGAAGAACAAGACCAAATCGGGCAAGTTACAGGTTTGGCGTGGACGGAAGTGGGTGGCGAATTACTGACCATTGAAACCGCTGTTATTCCGGGTAAAGGCAAACAGTCCGCTACGGGTAAACTCGGCGATGTGATGAAAGAATCCATTGAAGCCGCTATGACCGTAGTTAGAAGTCGTTCAGACGTACTAGGCATCGCTAACAGCGTGTTTCAGGAAAATGACATCCATGTTCATGTACCCGAAGGCGCGACTCCTAAAGACGGCCCTAGTGCTGGCATCGGGATGTGTACCGCGATTATTTCTGCCTTGACTAAAATACCTGTGCGGGCGAATGTCGCCATGACCGGTGAAATCACCTTGCGCGGTGAGGTGTTGCCGATTGGCGGTTTAAAAGAAAAACTGCTGGCGGCGCACCGTGGCGGAATTACTACGGTTTTGATTCCAGCCGATAACGCTAAAGACCTTGTAGAAATTCCTGACAATATCAAGCATAACTTGGACATACGACCTGTACACTGGATAGATGAAGTGCTGGAAGTCGCTTTACAGTATATGCCCACCCCTGTCGTTAAAAACGACATGGAAGAGCAGAGTAAAAATGAAGCTGAACTGGTTAAAATAAAAAATCAGGCACTATTGGCTCATTAAAAAGCGTTCATGACCGCGATTATCGCGGTCTCGGGGCGTTTTAAAACTTGACACTGTACAACTGCTATTGATATAAAAGCTGTGGTTTGTTGTATTGCCTGAGATTGTGCGGGGTTATCAATACACAGGGCTGGCAAAATACCTACAAAAAATTATTTCCTAGGGGGAAAAATGAATAAATCGCAACTGATTGATGCAATAGCCGAATCTTCTGGCTTAACAAAAGTAGATGCAGGAAGCGCGTTAGACGGCTTTCTGAGCGCAGTAACAACAGCTTTGAATTCGGGTGATTCTGTTGCTTTAGTTGGCTTTGGTACATTCTCTGTAAAGGAAAGAGCAGAGCGCAAAGGACGTAATCCACAGACTGGCGATGAAATAACTATCAAAGCAGCAAAAATTCCTGCATTTAAAGCTGGTAAAAGTTTAAAAGATGCTGTAAACTAGTCTTTCTTTAGTCGGGTGCTTAGCTCAGCTGGGAGAGCATCGCCCTTACAAGGCGAGGGTCGGGGGTTCGAACCCCTCAGCACCCACCAGACTTTGGAGTGGTAGTTCAGTTGGTTAGAATACCGGCCTGTCACGCCGGTGGT
>JAUYBJ010000031.1 GCA_030693155.1 Methylococcales bacterium | reverse complement strand
ATATTCTCGGAGTCTGCGCGGGGCTTTGGAACTTCTATCTCGCTAACTGATTGTTTTATAATGGAACAACAACTCTATTAAAAGACACGCAAAAAGATGAAAATACGCGCATGGCTTCTGTGAGAATAAAAGTCGAGCATAGTATTGGCGGCATGAAGCGTTACCGCATTCTTTCTGACAGACTAAGAAACCATCTTATTGATTTATATGATGATATTCTCTGAGTCTGCGCGGGGCTTTGGAACTTCTATCTCGCCAACTGATTGTTTTATAATGGAACAACAACTCTACTTAACCAGAAGATAATATTTATGAATCGTTTAAAACTCTCTTTTATTATTGTGACTGTGTTTTTTATTTTTGCATTCACATCGGAAAGTTATGCAACAAGCTTTAATTGTGCTAAGGCATCAACGCTTGTAGAAAAAGCTATTTGCTCAGACTCTCAACTTTCTAATCTTGATGATTTGTTAATGCAAACATACAAGAGAACTGTGTTAAACACTACTGATAAAAAATTACTAAAAAATGAGCAGCTAACTTGGTTAAAAAGTCGCAATCAATGCACAGATACTAATTGCATTAGGGAGGCTTATGAAATGCGAATAAATGAACTCAATACCCTATCTCCCCAAAAAAGTAACTTGAAAAATATTGTTACTGGTAGATGCCACATGTATGTTTGTTGGTGGTGGAAAGTTGAAAAAACAAAGAGTATTCAATCAGAAAGTAAAGGCGAGTTAATTGAGGTAACAGTTAGAACAACAGAGGCAGAGTATTCAAGTGCAGAAGTTGATAAAAAAGGTTATCCTGATTTTCCTGCAAAGAATACTCAATGGGAACAAGCAAGAGAAGTATTTATTCTTTGCTCCAAAACATTTCCTACTTATATTGCGTTTGATGAAGAAACGAAAAAATTTACTGGAACTATGCTTGGTAATAGTTCAGGTGCAACTGAAGGTATAGAAAACCTTTATTCACATATTTGTAATGGTAACAGTCAATTTAATTCTAATTCAGAAGTTGCTGATATAACTCTTGATAAGCCAACTGACATTTTTAACTTTTCTGCAAAATTTTTCTGCAAAATAAATATTATAAATATTTATGAGAAAAATAATAGCAATCTTATTACTCGTTATCAGTCCTTTAATTTATGCAAATGAAGACGATATTCTTTATCAAGTTTATATGGCAAAACTCAGTAGAGTTGTTGTTCCATTATAAAACAATCAGTTAGCGAGATAGAAGTTCCAAAGCCCCTCGCAGACTCCGAGAATATCATCATATAAATCAATAAGTCGCGTAGGTTGGGTTGATTTGTCAACCCAACAATATATGGAAACATTGAAAAAATGAATAAAAAAACACGGTGAAAAACAATGTCAACCACCACATATCAATCAGACATCGTGGCTTGGGCTAATGAACAAGCGCAATTACTACGCAATAAACAGTTTAACTTGCTGGATATAGAACACCTTGCTGAGGAAATAGCAGACGTGGGTAAAAGTGAACAACGTGAACTCGCTAGTCGTATGGCGGGATTACTGTGTCATTTGTTAAAGTGGCACTATCAACCCGCACGACAAGGAACAATTTGGCAGTTGACCATAAAAACGCAACGAGAGCGTATTAAACGGCGTTTGAAACAAACTCCCAGTTTAAAATACTGCTTAATTGATAGCGATTGATTAGCAGACGCATGGGATGATGCGCGTGATTTAGCTGAAAAAGAAACGGCTATTTCTTATGAGAAATTTCCAGAAACCTGTCCTTGGACGATGGATGATGTATTGAGCAATGATTGGTTGCCCAACTAACGATTTTTTAACAACATTTAAGATGAATAACAAAATGACACAATTACAACAAATAATCGAAACCGCTTTTGAACAACGCGCCGACATCACGCCTGCTAACGCTTCTGCTGAAGTACGCAATGCAGTCACTGAAACGTTAAATCTGTTAGATAGCGGCAAACTGCGCGTTGCGGAAAAAATTGACGGCGATTGGGTCACGCATCAATGGTTGAAAAAAGCGGTGTTATTGTCGTTTCGCATCAATGAAAACCGCATGATGGATGGCGGTAATACCCGTTATTACGATAAAGTGGAATGCAAATATTCCAATTATTCAGAAGAAGATTTTGCAGCGGCAGGTGTACGCGTTGTACCGAATGCTGTTGCACGTCATGGTTCATACATCGCCTCAGGCGCGATTTTAATGCCGTCTTATGTCAATATCGGTGCATTCGTTGATAGCGGCACAATGGTTGATACTTGGGTCACGGTCGGTTCGTGTGCGCAAATCGGTAAAAACGTCCATTTATCAGGCGGTGTCGGTATCGGCGGCGTATTAGAACCGTTGCAAGCAAATCCAACCATTATTGGCGATAATTGCTTTATCGGCGCACGTTCTGAAATCGTTGAAGGCGTTATTGTGGAAGACGGTTGCGTTATTTCCATGGGCGTTTATATCGGTCAAAGCACCAAAATTTTCAACCGCATGACGGGTGAAATCAGCTACGGTCGCATTCCAGCAGGTTCTGTTGTGGTTTCAGGTAACTTACCTTCAGCTGATGGTACTTATAGCTTGTATTGCGCAGTTATCATCAAACAAGTGGATGAAAGAACCCGCAGTAAAACAGGCATTAATGAACTGTTACGCGACTAATCACGTCTTCTTTACTGCTCAATAATTCCAAATAAGGCGGATTACCCTGATTGGTAATCCGCCTTATTCTGTCGTTATACTTTCTGTTAAAAATTGAGTTTTTTGTATGGACGATAAACATAATATTTTTCTCACTTCATCAGTTGAACCCATGCAAATCGACGTGCATGAGTTGAAAGTGGGAATGTATGTGTGCAAACTCGATAAACCATGGCTGGAAAGTGGCTTTTTATTTCAAGGTTTTGAACTAAAAAATCAGGCTGATATTGATGCTGTCAAAAAAGAATGTAAATTTGTTTTTATTGATGTCGAAAAACAAAACATAGCCCTCAAAAACCCGCAAAAAACAACAGCCTACCTCACTACTGGAACGTTAGAAAAAAAACACCTACACCCCCCCAAAACTTCTTTTATCAAGGAAATTGATCGTGCCGCTTACACTTATGGCAAAACCAGCGATTTAGTGCGCAGTTTTATGGAAGATGTGCAAATGGGTAAAGCGATTAATGCCGCCGTTGCCAAAAAAGTCGTTGCCGAATGTGTAAATAGTATCATACACACGCCCGACGCCTTATTATGGATGACCCAGTTAAAACATCGCGATATGTACACCGCGCAACACAGCATGAATGTGTGTGTTTTAGCTATCGCTTTAGGCAAGCATTTAAATCTTGCTGAGACAGAGCTTAACAACCTCGGTTTGTGCGGCATGATGCACGACATGGGGAAAATGAAAGTCCCTCTGGAGATTCTCAATAAACCTGCGAAACTGGAACCTAAAGAATTAGTTGTCATGCAAAGCCACTCGATGTGGGGTGGAAAATTATTAATCGCCAGCAAAGATATGTATGCAGGTGCTATTGATGTCGCGCGTAGTCATCATGAACGTTTAGATGGTAAAGGCTACCCGTCAGGATTAAATGACGCGCAAATTACGCCTTATAGTCGCATAGTCACTATTGTTGATATGTATGATGCCATCAGTAGCGATCGGGTGTATCAAAAAGGCAGAAGTCATCTGGAAGCCCTTAAAATTATGACCGATATGTGCGGCACACAGCTGGATACCCGACTCACTTATTCATTTATTGAATGTATAGGCATTTATCCGCCGGGTAGCATTGTGGAACTCAATAGCGGCGAAATTGCAGTGGTGATTGAGGTCAATGCGCACCATAAACTCAAACCCAAAATAATGTTATTGCTGGATGAAGATAAACAACGCCGATCATTACATCTGGTTGATTTATTTTTAGAGGATGGCATGGAAGTGGGCAATCGCACGATTAAAAATATTGTCAGGGCAGATACCTACAACATCAATCTCGAAGAATACTATAATCTCGGTCTGATAGGTAAAGGCTTATTATCAACAGGTGCTTAATTTTTTTTCATTTATCAACAGAAGCGAACCGCATGAATACCACTGCTACACTACCCTACGATGCCATGTTTTCCAACGTCATCGTGCAAGATTACGAAATGCTAAAAATGATTTGCCCGTTAGCGGTAGAAATGAGCCGTTTAGTGGGCGTTACTGTCGGTGCGTATCCTGATAAGTCTGAACCGTTATCGCTTGTCGAATTAGGCGGTGGAACGGGCATTACTACCCTGTCGTTATTGATGGCAAAAGACAGCGCACAAATAATAAGTGTTGATATTGAACCTGCCATGCAGGCACAAGCACAAAAAAATCTGCAACCATGGATAGATAATAATCGCCTGAGTTTTTGTGCTGCTGACGCGCTGAGTGCGTTAAAAAACATAGCAAGCGACAGTGTTGATGTCGTTGCCTCTGCTTACACCCTGCACAATTTCCTGACTGACTACCGTGAACAGGTCATCAATGAAATTTTTCGCGTTTTAAAACCTGCTGGTCAGTTTATCAATGGCGATCGTTATGCCTTAGATGATATAAGCGAGCATACCCGTTTGACACAACAGGAAATCGTCCAGTTTTTTAAGGTGTTGATAGCCGCCGATAAACTCGATTTGCTGGAACAATGGATGGTGCATTTGTTCAGTGATGAATCTGAAAACCGTGTCATGCGTGAATCGCTCGCTTTAACACAATTGCGTACTGCGGGATTTACCGACATTAAATTGGCTCATCGGCAAACCGTCAACGCCTTAGTCACGGCAACCAAACCCGCACAGGAGGAGCAGTATGTTTGAAATAGCAGAATTAGGACATAGTCTTGATAAAAATACTTATAACGAGCAAGTACCTATTCTTAGAACGCAATTGCTCACCGTCCAGCAAACCCTCAAAGACTGTGATTTCCCCGTCATTATTCTGATTTCAGGTGTTGATGGCGGCGGTAAAGGTGAAGTCATTAATTTGCTTAACGAGTGGATGGATGCGCGTTATATGCGCACGGTTGCCTTTTCTCACCCTAGCGATGAAGAGCAGGAACGCCCTAAATTCTGGCGTTTCTGGCGCACACTGCCGCCAAAAGGATCAATCGGCATCAATGTCGGTTCGTGGTATAGCGATCCTTTATCGCGGCGCGTTTATGGAGAAATTGACGATAATGCGTTGCAAGTAGAATTAACGCATATTCGCCAGTTAGAGCAGGAATTATTTGATGGCGGTACGTTAATCATCAAATGCTGGCTACATTTGAAAAAAGACGAACAGAAAAAACGCTTAAAAGCTCTGGAAAAAAATCCTGACACCAGCTGGCAAGTCACCAAGCGGGATAAACGGCATTTGAAAATGTACGATGATTTTGTCACCGTTGCCGAAAAAGTGCTGACCGACACCAGTACGGGTGATGTACCGTGGTTGATTGTCGATGGCTCTGATATTCGTTATAGCAGTTTAACGGTTGGGCAACATATTTTTAATCGCATTCAACAACATATCGCTAAACTCGCGGCTGATAAACAAGTCACCGCTATTGTTGAATCGAACGGCGTAGTTCATGTCACGCAACAAAACTTATTGGATTCTCTGGACTTATCATTAACGATTGATAAAAAAACCTACAATCAGGAACTGGCTTTTTATCAGGGTAAACTCAACGAACTGGCGCGTGAAGCGCATAATCAAAAACGCTCGGTTGTGTTAGTGTTTGAAGGCTGGGATGCCGCAGGTAAAGGCGGTGCAATCAGACGACTGACGCACGCGGTCGATGCCCGAAATTATCAGGTTATTCCTGTTGCCGCGCCGACCGATGAAGAAAATCAGCATCATTATTTATGGCGATTCTGGCGACATATTCCGCGTGCAGGCATACTGACCATTTATGATCGTAGCTGGTATGGACGGGTTTTGGTCGAGCGCGTGGAAGGTTTTGCAACAACGAAGGAATGGGGGCGTGCGTATTCTGAAATTGTAAATTTTGAAGAAGCACTGGCTGAACACGGAATTTTAGTGCTGAAATTCTGGCTGCATATTGATAAAGACGAACAGTTGCGCCGCTTTCAGGAGCGCGAAAAAATCACTTATAAGCAATATAAAATTACTGATGATGATTATCGTAATCGTGAACGCTGGGACGATTATCAACTGGCAGTCAATGAAATGGTGACGCGCACCAGTACGCAAAGTGCGCCTTGGATACTGGTTGAAGCCAACGATAAAAAATACGCGCGTGTTAAAATTTTAAAAACGCTGTGTGATAAATTGGAACGATTTTTGGCGGATGCTTAGGTATAGGGTGATGGGTTAAACCTGTTACAATAGCATAAATGACTGCCAGTCCTTTAAAGGACTGGCAGTCATAAAAATAACAGATTTAATACACCCAGATATTGATGGCTTGCATTGTTAAGGTGCAAGGCATTATTGATGTTTCTCAGATAATGAGCGTATCCATTAAATCAATCATGAATTCCATTTCTTCATCTTCAACTTTAATCCACGCATCAAATCCCAGACTGTTTAACACGCTCTTGCCTTTGTCATCATTGTTCATGGTAAGCAACAGTGCTTGAATTTCATCGCGTCTGCCCGCCAATTTCGGCCCAATCATCAATGAATGGTGAATCACGCTGATTTGGCTGCGTACTAAAATTTTTAACTGCTTTTTAGTTAAATTAGATAAATCATCGAATGCCTTTGCCAGAAATATCCCTGCATCTGCTTCACCCTGTAACAGGCTTTTGGCAATCAACACCTGACTATTATAAAAACGGGTATTTATATTACTGGCATCCAAATCACCCGCTTCCAGCATAATCATGCCTATCATGTGTACGTCAGGATCTTCAGTCACGGCAACGTTGATACCGGGTAATAGCTCTGAAACATCATTGACTGAGCTATCAGCACTAACAGCAATAATCGCCTCATCAGACGTATTCCCTGCCCTAACCAATGGTAAAAAACCTTTTTCACGCACCAACATGGCTGCGTCAAACGGATTGGCATAAATTAAATCAATGTTATTAGCCTGAATGGCATCGCGCTGTGCCTGAAAGTTATCATACAGCTCCAGATGTATGGCTTCGCCGCTTTGTCTTTGCAACCAAGTATTAAAGATGTACCAGCCAGACAAATGATCAGGTGAAAAATCGGGGCTAACAGTGAATGTATACGACATGACAAACCTCCCTTGTTAAAATAATGTCGGATAAAGTTGAATGCACTCGTTGACTTTTGTTCGAGACGGTTTACGACGCACGGAGGTGTATCCGACCACCTTGCCATGTCTGATGTTAGGCTCTGTTGACATTTGGTAAAATCGCTAACTATATCAGTAAGTTATGATTTTGCTATATATCTATAACTGGTTGTTTCTGAATGACTATTCCCGAAATGTCAACAGAACCTAGTAATAACAGTGGCTTTGACCCAAT
>JAUYBJ010000030.1 GCA_030693155.1 Methylococcales bacterium | reverse complement strand
TTCCTCCGTCAAACGCGCATTCTCTTTCTTTAATCGCTTCAACTCATCGTATAAATGTTCATCGCTGCGTGCTGGCTTATCAGGTATCGTCCGCTGGCTATACTGATACACCCAGTTATAAAGGGTATTTGGCTTTACTCCCAACTCGCGGGCAGTTTCCGCTACATTCCCCGATTCATTCGCACGTTTGACTGCGTTTTCTTTAAATTCAGCAGTGTATTTTTATTTGGCTTGGCTTGTCATATAAACTCTCTCAGGTCTTTTCAGTGATTTTATAGAAAAGTGTCCTGTTTAGTGTAGCCACATCAGTCATGGCTTATCTCTCCCTCCAACATCGCCGATAATCCAGTTGCGGTAGTGAATCCGTTAGTGCATATCAAGTAATCAGTGTATATAACTAAATTTTCTCTGTTCATCTTTTAATAGTACGCTTTCGGGGCGAGGTGCGCGTAACATCAGTTAAAAATAACGTTTTGATGGTTTTTCAATACTTTCACAGTCTGTTTATTCAAGACTAAACTTACAATTCTTTGCCCAATCTTCCTTGTTTTTTGCTTCAATACAGTTCAACGCTTCTTTCTGAGTCAGAATAGTCGTGCAACGGCGGACGATTTTTTCTTTTTCCCCTGTCGCGCTTAAAATCAAATTAATGCCTGTTTATGACAGCGATTTCATTAAATCATTAGCAATAGGATCGCTGGTGGGCGCACTTTGATAATTCAAGGCAATCAGATGATCGTAAAGTGCTTCACATTGCACAGGCGTTGCAGGTTCAAAATATTCGCAACCGACCAGCAGTAACGGCATTAATACTAAAAGACGAAGTAACATCATAAAGACTCCTGAAAAGTAATGACAATCAACGAACGGGCAGATTGCGGTTCGTGGCTACATTGTGTTCTGTGAATGCCACGCTGCGCAAGTCTGTTCAATCAATGCCACTGCATTCAACACCCCTTGCGTGGGTGAAACACTCTGTTTGGCGTAGTGCGCAAAGTCTTCCATTTCATCAGCATATTCAGAATACAACACCGCTTGCAATCGGTCTGCCAGTTTTCTCGCCGTTGCGTGTTTGGCGGGTAATGGCGCGGGGGCTAATCGCGAGCGTTGTAATTGATAGCCCCAAAATAATTGCTCATCCATAAACGGCACAACAATGGACGGGCAACCGCTCAAAGTCGCGGCATGAGACGTACCCGCACCACCATGATGCACTACTGCCGCACAATGTTGAAATAGCGGCTGATGCGGATGTCGTCCGATAAAAAATACGCCGTCTTGTTGCGTCTCCGCTGGATAATTAGGCGAACTGGTTTGAATAATGGCACGGCAACCCGCCAACCGCGCCGCATTAATAAATAACTCCATACTCCATTCAGGAACGGCTTGTTGCAAACTGCCGAACGTCATGTAAACAGGTTTTTCACCCGCGTCTAAAAACGCCTGCAATGCGTGCGAGGGTTGCCAATGTTCGGCGCGTTCAGGCAAATTCAAAAAGCCGCATAGTTTATTGACCGTGTGCCATTCATTTTGTAATGGACAAAGAAACGCATCCACCGCCACCAGATTCAGTAAATCTGAACTCAATAAGCTGTCAAAAACGAGCTTAAACGGCAGCATACCTTCGGCAAACCATAAACGACTCAGTCGTTTTTTTAACAACCAATCAAAAATGGCGTTCAGTAATCGCCATTGCCAGCGGTTGATGACACGCCCTAAATCAGGAAAATGAAACGGAGGATGTACATCGGTTGGAATCGCCGCGTGGCAAAAGGTGACGCTGATATGCGGTTTATTCTGTTTTTTAGCGGCAAGTTTTAACGGATATAAAAAATGATGTCCAATGACCACATCATTGTCTGCGGCTAATTGCTTTGATGCCTGATAAATTTCTGCTTCATAAGGAAAAAAACTGACTTCCAGCAAGGCGATTAACCACTGCAAGGTATTCATTTTAAAGGTGCGCTGCGCAAAACCTTCCATATCAAAATCAATTCGTGCGGGAATTTGCTGGTAATTAATAGCCAACGTCTCGCAGGTTTCTTGATAACTGCGATTATCAATACTACTCACCACTAACGTGACAGTATGCCCCGCGTTTTGTAAACCGTCTGCCAAAGCGATTAAAGGGCGAATATCACCATTTGAACCCCACGTTTGTATGCCTATTTTCATGATAAGTGCTGGATAGCCAAATTAAAATTAAACGTCTTTATAACTGTTCGCTTTAATATACCATCCATCAATTCCCGTTGCGGGTATTTTTCGGACAAATGCACAACATTCGCGCCCGTTCCAGCAATAAAACCCGTAAGATGCGCCAAATGTAGGATGATG
This sequence comes from Methylococcales bacterium, assembly GCA_030693155.1. Lineage (GTDB taxonomy): Bacteria > Pseudomonadota > Gammaproteobacteria > Methylococcales > Methylomonadaceae > UBA4132. The sequence goes on along the minus strand of JAUYBJ010000030.1, from coordinate 840 downwards.
ATATGGACTCCTCTCCGCTCCTGACGGTGTCATAATGCACCACTGAGATAAACAACGGCACGAAGAGGAGTCCATATCATCATCCTACGCGGTAGTCATGAGGGCGTTTGTTGGGAAGTGGAATTATTCTAAATTCTGGCATAACCCTTTCATTGATTATTTCCTGACACGCCACGTCTATCTTTATATCGCTTGAGGACAATATCACTGACTTTTCTGGTTGCGATTCTTGGGACGAGATCGTTTCTGTATTCTGCCCAGAATTCAGCGATGAATTCTCTGATTTTTGTTTTATTCTCTTCGGCATAGCCTGATACCTCGGTTTTAAGCACTGTAGATACGCTACGCATACCATATTCATAACACAGAAGTATCCATTACACTGTAAGTTCATCAGCTTTTTCGGTACGCACAGCGTACTCTACTCGTTGTTATCTTTTTTAAGAGTTGCAGAGTCGCAAAAATACAACAATTGTCTTTATACTTTTGCAAATAACAATCATTTGCATCTTTATACCTATTTACCTATAATTCACCTATACAAATTACAGTTAATAGGGGTGTTAAGTGAACGTATTTAATAAATCATCAATAGAGTTGTTGTTCCATTATAAAACAATCAGTTAGCGAGATAGAAGTTCCAAAGCCCCGCGCAGACTCCGAGAATATCATCATATAAATCAATAAGATGGTTTCTTGGTCTGTCAGAAAGAATGCGGTAACGCTTCATGCCGCCAATACTATGCTCGACTTTTATTCTCACAGAAGCCATGCGCGTATTTTCATCTTTTTGCGTGTCTTTTAATGGATTATTTTTAGTTTTCTTATGCGGAATAGAGA
>JAUYBJ010000029.1 GCA_030693155.1 Methylococcales bacterium | reverse complement strand
CGAAATTCTCTGGCGTAAAATAAAGTATGAATGGTTGCCTTTATCCTGTTATCTCAGCTACAGCCATCTAAAAAATTCCGTTATTTCCATCTTAGAGGGCTTTGGCACTGAATAACAGATTACTTTTGTTTAACTACTTAAAGAAGATATTATCAATAATATCTATAATAAATGGCATATTGAATTAAATAAAAAAGTGGCGTTTTCTTTATGCTATTTTTCTAAAATTGTAGTCGTTGATTGCCACTCATTTCCTGATAAAGAAGGGTATCCTGATTTTTGTATTGGCACTACAGAACAAACGCCTAAAGAATTAGTCGATTTAGTTCAATATTTTTTAAAAGACTATCATGTCGGCATTAATAATCCTTATTGTGGTAGTATGATTCCCAGTAATTATGTGGGTAATGAAGATGTCATACCTATTATGATTGAAGTGAATAAGAAACTATATCTTAATAATGAAGATGATTTTAATAAAATTAAAATAGTCATCAATCAATTATTAGATGTTATCTCTGAATATGAATCAAGCGTTGAGTAAAAATCAATAACCTCACACTCACAACAAAGTGCATTATGAATATATTATTTCTACATGGTAAATTAAGTACCCCAGAAACCAGTCATTCTGCACTGGCAATAAAAACATTCTTCACTGCTAAAGGCATGACTGTTTTTATCCCCGATTATAAACCCAACGATTCTTCAAAACAGGAAATAGAACAATTCCTCAACAGTTATATTAAGGACAATAATATACTAGCCGATGATACGGCGATTATCGGCATTTCATTAGGCGGTTACTGGGCATTAAATATCACCAATAAAAAGTATCTTGAAATGTCTCTCGATGACTTTAAATGTATTTTGTTAAATCCAGCACTGGATTATTACGATGATGCTATTTATCCAGTAAATGATTTACCTGTCACTTGTTTTTTAAATAGACTTGTTGCACCAGAATAAATAATTACTATTATCAATAAAACAGGACTAATAAACGGCTATGAAATTGGGATTATCTGATTTAAAAACAGAAAGGCAGTGTCGGGCGGCGATAGGGATGGATAAAGACCGATTTTTTAAGTTATTAGAAGCATTTAAGCAGAGTTATCTTTATATTCACGGTATGAGGTTAAAAGAGAAGCAGGTTGATAATGGGATAGGCTATTGTATAAACAGTGAAGAAGAGCTGTTGTTATATACTTTATTTAGTTTAAAGTCTGGATTAACGTATGATTTGTTGGGTTTGGTGAGCGGGATGGATGCGTCTAATGCAAAACGGAATCAGGACGCTGGGTTAGCGATATTAGGCAAGGCATTAAGCACATTGAACTGTATGCCGAAGCGTAACTTCATCAACATTAAGGACTTTGAGAGCTACTTTGCGGATGCAGAGCCTCTTATTATTGATGCTACCGAACAAGCTATTGTGCGACCATCTGACAAAGCACAGCAAAAATCCTGTTATTCGGGTAAAAAAAAGACAAACGCAAAAAGCAACGATTATTTCAACGGAATCGAGAATAATAAAGTATATTAGTTTTTGTGATGGCGGTAGTTTACATGATTATCGACAACTAAAAGAAGCATTTCCACCACAGGAAAACTGGTTTAAAAACGTAGCCATTAAAGTGGATTTAGGTTATGCAGGTATTATTAAAGATTATCTGTGTAAAAGTATCTCTATTCCGCATAAGAAAACTAAAAATAATCCATTAAAAGACACGCAAAAAGATGAAAATACGCGCATGGCTTCTGTGAGAATAAAAGTCGAGCATAGTATAGTATTGGCGGCATGAAGCGTTATCGCATTCTTTCTGACAGACTAAGAAACCATCTTATTGATTTATATGATGATATTCTCGGAGTCTGCGCGGGGCTTTGGAACTTCTATCTCGCTAACTGATTGTTTTATAATGGAACAATAACTATAATATTGCCTGCGATAGGGATTTTTAATTTAAACCTGTCCCACTGGTACTTGCCTTTGACCGTGTTTATGGCATAACGAAACAGGAATACAGCACCCACGCCCGCTATCAGTAAGTAAGGCCATGCCACTATCATAAAATTGGAACTGTTTAGGTTCTGTTGACATTTCGGGAATAGTCATTCAGAAACAACCAGTTATAGATATATAGCAAAATCATAACTTACTGATATAGTTAGCGATTTTACCAAATGTCAACAGAGCCTAATAACACTTTGGTCATGAACGGCAGTTCCGCACCAAAACCCTGAAACATTTTGACAAAGGAAGGAATCACAAACAGGTTGATAACCACCATTGCCATTGCCATCGCTATTATGACAAACATTGGATACCGCAAGGCGGCTTTTACCTGATCGTGCATTAATTTTTCAAATTCAAGATGGTCGAATAAATGTAAAAACACCTTATCCAGCAGCCCCGTTTTTTCGCCGACCCGAATCATACTGATATAAAAATGACTGAATACTTTGGGGTGTTGCTGCAACGCCGAGGACAATTCCCGCCCACTATTCAGACTGTCGTATAAATCAGCAATAACAGCCGACAAGGCTTTATTTTGCGTGAAATTCTGCAAGCCTTTCAGCGCATCCATGATAGGAATACCCGCTTTCAATAAGGAATACATCTGGCGATTGAACATCATCACATCCAATACTGCCACGCGCTCTTCAAACACATTGCTCGATAAGCTGATGGCTTTTTCACGCGCGTGTATCGGTGCAATATCCAGCGGCGTGATACCTGAACTCATCAACTGCTTTGCCAGTGCATGGCGGTCTTCACTATTCAACACGCCGTTTACACGTTCGCCTTTGCTATCACGCCCTGTATAAGAGAACTGTGCCATTAGTGCTGCTCAAATTGATTACTGACCCACATCGCTTCCGTGACCGTAGTTTGTTTGGCAATTGCCAACTGCACCGCATTGTAGCGCATGGTTTTATCGACCATTTGCTGGTGTGCCAATGCCCGAAAATGGCGAATATCATTGTGACTGATGGCATCAACCAGCTCATTATTCATTTCCAGTAACGCATACACCCCGACCCGACCTTGATAACCCGTGTGATTACAATGGTTACAGCCCTTACCGCTTACAAAATGATAATCATCCACCGTGCTGCCCAGTTCAAGACTCAGCCAAGCGTGTTCAAAACCGTCGGGCGTATAAGGTTCCACACAGTTTTCGCAGACCAGACGCAGCAACCGCTGGGCAATAATCGCCAGTAATGACGATGCCACGATAAAAGGCTCAACACCCATATCAATCAGGCGACTGGGCGTACTAATCGTATCGTTAGTGTGCAATGTCGATAACACCAAATGCCCCGTCATTGCCGCCCGCATCGCAATTTGCGCGGTTTCCTGATCGCGCATTTCACCAATCAGAATAATATCAGGGTCTTGGCGCAACACGGAACGCAGGATTCTGGCAAAATCCAAATTGATTTTATCGTTCACTTGGATTTGATTAACCCCTGCCAGACTGTATTCCACTGGGTCCTCTACGGTGATAATTTTTTTATTGGTGCTGTTCAGCTCACTCAAACCCGCATACAGCGTGGTACTTTTACCGCTACCCGTAGGGCCCGTTAATAACACCATACCGCTGGAACGCTGGAGCAGACGGCGAAACTGCATTAACATTTCGGCGGGCATTCCCAGTTTTTCCAATGAAAAGCCCGTCTTATTCTGGATAAGCAGCCGCATAACCACCGACTCACCATACACCGTCGGTATGGTTGACACCCGCACATCCACAGGCTGTTGGCGCACGTTAATATGAAAACGCCCATCATGCGGCACCCGTTTTTCAGAAATATCCAGCCCCGCCATCAACTTCCATTTCTGTACCAGTGCGGTGGTAATTTTGGCATCGACTTCCGTTTGTAAATGCAGCTGCCCGTCAATCCGAAAGCGAATAACCAGCGTGTATTCCTGTGGCTCGATATGAATATCCGAAGCGTGTACCTGTACCGCATCCTCAAACACCGATTTAAGCAGTTTTACTATCGGCGCGTCAGCGGCTTTATCCGAAGCCAGCAAGACGTTCAGGTCAGACTGGTTATCGGTCAGTTCATAACGCAATTGTTCGGCAAGCACCTTGATTTCATCAGTACGGCGATAATACTGATCAATGGCACTTAATAAATCCGCTTCCAGCACAAACGCAGGGCTTATGGCTAAAGCACAATAAAATGATTTAAAAAGCTTGGACAAACAAATCATCAATGGAACAAGCCTTTTGTCTTCGGAGAGCCTTAGACTGCGCCCATTTATGTTCAATAGGATTCAGATCAGGTGAGTAAGGAGGTAGA
>JAUYBJ010000020.1 GCA_030693155.1 Methylococcales bacterium | reverse complement strand
TGAATGTGGGCGATGAGTTGGTTTTTGGTCATGTTGATACGGGTGTTGAGTGGGCAAAAAATGATGCGAACAAGGCAAAAACAGGATTGCCATTTGCAACTTTATTATTTAACGATACTATGTGAAGCTATGCTAAACCTTCAACCTTTATTCCCAAAGGACATTATGAACAAACGATTATTATGCGCGGTATTGCTGTGTCTGCCTGTAGTGGCGCATAGCGAGGCAAGCAAGGTGTCTGAACGTATTTTAAAAAACGGCTTAAAAGTGCTGGTAAAAGAAGATCATCGTTCGCCTGTAGTGGTGTCGCAAGTGTGGTACAAAGTGGGTTCAAGTTATGAACCTAACGGTATCACGGGCATTTCTCATATGCTGGAACACATGATGTTTAAAGGTACGGATAAACATCCAGCGGGGGATTTTTCTAAAATTATTGCCGAAAACGGCGGTGATGAAAATGCGTTTACTGGTCAGGATTATACGGCGTATTTTCAAACCATGGCGGCGGATAAGTTGGCGGTGAGTTTTGAACTGGAAGCTGACCGTATGCGTAATCTGCATTTGCTGCCCGAAGAATTGAAAAAAGAGCTGGAAGTGGTCACGGAAGAACGCCGTATGCGTACCGATGATAAGCCGCAAGCGAAATTAGGCGAATCGTTTAATGCGGTGGCGTTTACCAGCAGCGGGTATAGACACCCTGTCATCGGTTGGCCATCGGATATTGCCAATTATAAAGTGGAAGATTTACAGGTGTGGTATCAGCAATGGTATGCGCCGAATAATGCCACTTTAGTGGTGGTCGGTGATGTGCAGACGCAAGCGGTGTTTGATTTGGCAGAAAAATATTTTGCCGAACTGAAAACCAGCGACATCAAACCGTTAAAACCCCAACCTGATATGGAACAATTGGGTGTGCGCCGTATTACGGTGAAAGCACCTGCAAAAATGCCCGTGATGGTGATGGGTTATAAAGTGCCGTCATTAAAAACTGCGACGCAAGAAACCGAGGCTTACGCGCTGGAAGTGTTGGCGGGTGTGTTAGACGGCGGCAACAGTGCACGCTTATCAACGGATTTAGTGCGCGGTAAGCAATTAGCGGTATCCGCAGGTGCAAGTTACGATTTAGCGAGTCGCCTAGAGGCTTTATTTGAGCTGGAAGCCACGCCTGTCGAAGGCAAAAACGTTGCGGATTTAGAAGCGGCGTTAAAAGCGCAGGTCAGTAAATTACAACAAACCTTAATCAGCGACGAAGAATTACAACGCATTAAAGCGCAGGTATTAGCCAGCTCGGTGTACGAAAAAGATTCTAATTTTTATCAGGCGATGCAGTTAGGCTCGCTGGAAACGGTGGGTTTACCGTGGCAAAAAGCCGATGAATATGTCGGTAATATCAATAAAGTCACCGCTGAACAAGTGCGTGATGTGGCAAAAAAATACCTGATTGAAGACCATTTAACGGTGGGCTATCTGGATCCGCAAGCGATTAAACCACAAGCAACTACTACAGCTGCCACCACCGCTATTAACGCCAAGGGAGAAAAATAATGGCTATTCGTTTATTAGGTTTATGGTTGTTTGTATTCAGTTCTGTGACTGTGGCGGCGGCAAAAATTGACAACTGGCAAACGCCAGAAGGCAGCCGTGTGTATTATGTGCGCACCGAAGGTTTACCGATGGCTGATATTCAAGTCACGTTTGATGCTGGCGGAGCACGCGATGGGCAACAGTTCGGTGTTGCGGCTCTGACAGCGGCATTATTGGACACAGGTGCAGGCTCATGGAATGCCGATGCGATTGCGCAACGTTTTGAAAGTGTCGGCGCGTTGTTTGATGTCAGTGCGTCTACCGAAATGACCACGGTATCCTTACGCACGCTGACCGATAAAGCGTTATACGATAAATCGCTGGAAACTATGCAGACGATTTTAACCAAGCCGCGTTTTAATGCACCTGATTTTAAACGCGAACAAAGCAGAACCCTCGCGGCATTAAAGCAACAGGAAGAATCACCTGCTGCGGTGGGAAGTATTGCTTTCAGCAAAGCTCTGTACGGGTCGCATCCTTACGGACACCAAACGGCGGGCAATCTTAAAAGCGTCGCCGCGCTGAAAATCGCGGATTTACAAAAGTTTTATAAAAATTATTATGTGGCGGCGAATGCTATTGTCGTCATCGTCGGCGATGTCTCCAAAGAACAGGCGGAACAAACCGCGTTGTTATTGGTAAAAGATTTACCCACAGGTAAAAAACCCGAAGCCTTGCCTGATGTAGTGTTGCCAAGGCAAGCCACGCAACAACACATTGAATTTCCCTCCACGCAAACTCATGTGCTGGTCGGCTTGCCTGTGACCTATCGCAAAGATCCCGATTATTTTAATCTTTATATCGGCAATCACATTCTCGGCGGTAGCGGTCTGGTATCGAAATTATTTGATGAAGTGCGTGAAAAACGCGGATTGGCATACAGTGCCAGCAGTTCCATGTCGCCGATGTTAAAACCCGGCCCGTTTACCGTCGGACTGCAAACCCGTAATGACCAAACCACGCAAGCGGTGGAAGTGCTGAACAAAACCCTGAGCGATTTTGTTAATCAAGGCTCCACCGAAGCTGAACTTATCGCGGCGAAGAAAAACATTATCGGCGGTTTTCCGATGCGTTTTGATACCAACAAAAAACTCGCCAACTACGTCGGCATGATTGGCTTTTATGAAATGCCGTTGGATTATCTGGATACTTTCCAGAAAAAAATCGAAGAAACCACCCTAGCGACGATTACCGATGCGTTCAAACGCCGCGTTAATTTAAACGCCTTGCAAACCGTCACCGTTGGCAAAAGAGAAGCGGCAAAAAACAGTGCAAAATAAATTAACTATTATCGGCGGCGACTGGCGCAGTCGCAAAATCAGCTTTGAAGATGCCGAAGGCTTAAGACCGACACCTGCTAGAGTGCGCGAAACCCTATTCAACTGGTTGCAATACGATGTTATCGGCAGCCGCTGTCTGGATTTATACGCAGGCAGTGGCGCGTTGAGTTTTGAAGCAGCCTCGCGCGGGGCAAAATCGGTGGTGCAGGTGGAAAATAATCCTGTGGCGTGTCGGGCGTTAAAAGCCAACGCGCTGAGTTTGGCTGCGGAGCAGATTAAAATTGTTCAAAGTGATACGTTTCGTTATTTGGCAGGTGATGCCGAAGCCTTTACTTTGGTATTTGTTGATCCGCCGTTTAAACTGAATCTGGCGGCGCAAACCTGCCACTGGTTGGAGGACAAAGGTTGGCTGGCTGGGTATGCGAAAATTTATGTCGAAACCGAACGCAGCTGTCAGCTGGATGCCATGCCTGAAAACTGGCGATTATTGAAACAGAAAACCGCAGGGGAGGTTATGTACCATTTGTTTGAGCGCGTTGCCAATCCAGTCAATACAGATTTATCCTCGTAGCTCCACATCAAACCACGCCGTAACGCGACATTCATCAGGTGTTGTATTGCGCGTATTTCAAGCATTAGAGTTGTTGTTCCATTATAAAACAATCAGTTAGCGAGATATAAGTTCCAAAGCCCCGCGCAGACTCCGAGAATATCATCGTATAAATCAATAAGATGGTTTCTTAGTCTGTCAGAAAGAATGCGGTAACGCTTCATGCCGCC
>JAUYBJ010000017.1 GCA_030693155.1 Methylococcales bacterium | reverse complement strand
CCTATTGAATCTGATAGGCAGCGATTTGGCGTGCGATGGCGAACAAGTGTCTACAATCTACCAAAAACGGTGGAAAGTCGAAGCATTCCATAAGTCATTAAAATCTAACGCGGGATTGGCGAAATCACCGACCCGCACAATCATGACTCAAAAAAACCATATTTTTATGTCTATTTATGCGGTATTAAAGCTGGAATGCTTGAAGATAAAACACAAAACCAATCATTTTGAATTGCGTACCAAGCTCTTCATCAAGGCAAACCAGTTGTCTTATGAAGAATTGCAAAAATTAAGGGCTGCGTAACATCAGATAGTTACTGAAAAAACAGTTCATCGTATACTTTAAACTAGCTTATCCAAAAAGCACCATAAAGCGCATTTCTTCAGGCGGGTGATGCAGGGTGTGCTTTTGATTTTTTCATGTTAAAATTATCTACGTTGGGTACGCTGTTGCTGTGTACTTCCTCGCTCTGGCTTTTTAGCTACAGAGTGGTTGAAATAAGGTGTTTTTCAGAGACACCCCTTTCGGGCATGGAAGGCTAAACTAAGGAATCCCCCGCTCTTTAGGCGAGGGTGGATGTCAATTGATCAAGCTAGCGATTATAATTTTAAAAACTTCTGGAGGTTTACGATGAAATGGGAAACACCAAATTACAATGACTTACGTTTCGGTTTTGAAGTCACAATGTACATCTACAACCGTTAATTTAACGTTTGTGTGAAGAAAGGGGCTAATGATTAGCCCCTTTTTTTTGCCTGAAAATCACGATTCCCGTATCATTGAAAGTTCACTATTTTAGGGATTTCATATGAAAATAAGAGTTTTAGGTTCAGGTGCAGGCGGTGGCTTTCCACAATGGAACTGCAACTGCCACAATTGTCACCGTATTCGCCATAATGAAATGAATGGCACAGCGCGTACACAATCCTCGATTGCGGTCAGTACCGATAATAAAAACTGGCTGTTATTCAACACCTCGCCCGATATACGCGCTCAATTAGAAGCGTTTCCTGCCATGCAGCCGCAAAACGGCATTCGGGACACAGGCATCAAAGCCATTATTCTGATTGACAGCCAAATCGACCACACCACAGGTTTATTGATGCTACGCGAAGGCAAAACGGTGGATATTTACTGCACTGAAATGGTCAAGCAGGATTTAACCACAGGCTTTCCATTGTTCACTATGCTGAAAGATTACTGCACCGTTAATCATCACCCGATTCCTGTTGATGGCAGCAGCTTCACCATTCCCGTGATGGAAGACTTACGCTTTTACACTCAAGCCTTAAAAAGCAAAGCCCCGCCCTACTCGCCCCACCGTCATGATCCGCATGAAGGCGACAACATCGGCGTAATTATCGAGCAGATTTCGACAGGCAAAAAAGTATTTTATTCACCTGGTTTGGGTGAAATTGAACCCCACGTTATGGACGCAATGCAATCAGTTGATTGCTTGCTGGTAGACGGCACATTCTGGACGGATGACGAAATGGTTACCCAAGGTATCAGCCACAAAAAAGCGCGTGAAATCGGGCATTTACCGCAATCAGGCGCAGGCGGCATGATAGAAGTATTAAACGGCGTTGCCAAAGCCCGCAAAATTTTAATCCACATCAACAACACCAACCCAATATTAGATAACGATTCTGAACAACGTAAAATCCTCGATGCCGCTGGTATTGAAGTGGCTTACGATGGTTTGGAAATTGATTTATAAACAGGCGTAGGGTGGGCATTGCCCACCTGACTGAAAGTAGGTATTAAAATGAGCGCGTTACATAAAGCACCTCATCTGACTGAGCAAGCGTATTTAGAGTTTGAAGCACAAAGCGACATCAAGCATGAATATGTGGATGGTAAAATCTACGCGATGGCAGGAGCAACCGAACGACATAATCGTATTACAGGCAATTTGTTTTTTAACTTACGTTCTGCCGCTCGCGGTAGTCATTGTGGTGTATTCGTTAGCGATATGAAACTTCGCATGGAAAATGGACAGTTTTATTACTATCCAGACGTGTTACTAAGTTGCAATACAGACGACAAGCACCAACTTTACAAAGAGCAGCCTTGTTTGATTGCCGAAGTTTTATCAAAAAGCACTCACAAAACCGACCAACGCGAAAAATGGCTGAATTATCAAAAACTGCCTAGCTTGCGTTATTACCTGCTAGTGGATTCAACACAACGAAAAGTGCATTACTACCAACGCGACAGCTTAGGCGATTGGTACAGTGCTGAACTTGAAGACGAAGAATCTATTTTTGTGCAATGCGATGACTATCAAACCCGCTTAACGTTACGCGATATTTATGAAGATGTCGTTTTTTAAACGACTGGCGTACAAACCTTTGTAGGGTGGACAATGCCACCCTACTTGACTGTAGAGCCTTTATCCAATAAAGCGCAACAGGATTGGAATAAAGCGACGCAATAAGTCAGAGTGGCTGTTATATTAATAAAAAATGGTAAATCCTATGCTCTACAAATTTTACGTTAAGGCATTAAACTATGAGTGTGAAAGTTTTATTAGTTGATTTGGATGGAACTTTAACAGATACAGCAAATCCAGATTTTAAACCAATGAAAGATGGTTTGATTGAGACTGATTTGTCAAAAATACCCTTAATTAAAGGTTCAATTGAATTTATTGACTACCAAAAAAGCAAAGGTAATATACTAATAATTACTTCTGACTCTCATCCAAAATATGTTAAAAAATCGCTAACGAGATATTCAAAATTGATTTCATCTATTTAACAGATAAACCAAATACTGAAAATACCATAGAACAATATAATCAATTAAAAAGCAACAAATCTTCGCTACCTGATTTATCAGAAAAAGATAATTTTATGGTTATAGGAGATAGTTGGTTGGATATTGAATTTGGTAGAAAATTAAATTTCGTAACAATTTTTACAAAATTATATACCGCAAGCCATACCGATGAGAGAGATGGTATTGGTCAAGATTGGAAACCATTAAAAAGTGGACCCACTTTTTATGCGAACTCATTTTTGGAAATTAATAATATTATTGAAAATCCAACTTCTAATTTGCTTTGTTTGGAAGCTGAATTTAAAAATTTTAGTTCTGTGCAAAGCGTTAAATTTAAAACAGATAAGCACCAAAACAGATTTATTATTTACAGAGCATTAGCGAGACAACACAACGGTGAATGTGACAAATTTGCAATCGCTGATAAGTATTTTCAAATAGGCAACCCCAATAGAACACAAAATTTTTTAGATACTTTATCAAGTGGGATTTCAAATTATATAGAACATATTTATTCAAATAAAAAATATTCTTGGGATATTTTTACTTTTGTTACAGATAAAGAAACAACTATTCCGCAAAACAAAATGAAAGAAATATTTGAAAAAGTTGATACGAAAATTCATAAACAGCAGATTTTTACATGGAAAACCGATTTAACAACTTCAATCAGAAATTGTCCAGATTATCATCACCGCAAGGATTTTGTAAAAGAAAATATAAATGTTATAGATAATATAGATTTAAAAGGAAAAAGTATTATTATCATTGACGACCAATTTACAACAGGAGCAACAGCATTTGAAATTACAGCTAAATTAATTAATAAAGGTGTAAAAAATATATTTTTTATTGCATTATTTTATTAGACTTGTTGCACCAGAATAAATAAGAATAGATAATCACTATTATCAATAAAACAGGACTAATAAACGGCTATGAAATTGGGATTATCTGATTTAAAAACAGAAAGGCAGTGTCGGGCGGCGATAGGGATGGATA
>JAUYBJ010000013.1 GCA_030693155.1 Methylococcales bacterium | reverse complement strand
TCTATTTATGCGGTATTCAAGCTGGAATGCTTGAAGATAAAACACAAAACCAATCATTTTGCATTGCGTACCAGGCTCTTCATCAAGGCAAATCAGTTGGCTTATGAAGAATTGCAAAAATTAAGGGCTGCGTAACATCAGATAGTAACCTGACTTTCGACGCGTGCGACCACTTCTTCAACTCGAAACGGCTTGGAAATATAATCAACTCCGCCACACGCAAACGCTTGCACTTTATCAAACACATCATCGATCGCGCTGATAAAAATAATCGGAATATCACACAACATTTCATCGGCTTTGATAGCGGCACACGTTTGATAGCCGTCCATATCGGGCATCATAATATCCAATAAAATCAAATCAGGTTGCTGGACTTTGAGCGTTTTTAACGCCATTTTGCCGCTGGTGGCACAGCAGATGCTGTAACCCAATTGAGTCAGCAAATCACTGAGTAGTTGCAGGTTGTCTGGTAAGTCATCGACAAGAAGAATAGTGCCGAGGGTATCTGTTGAATTCGTCATGGTCATAAAGTGCTTTGTTTTAAAATGAGAGCTTTCAGGTTTGAGCAACACGCTTATTCATAGAAAACTCTTGGGTAACAATTAAATTTGTAGTGATGCGATAAGTGTCAAAAACCATGACTTTTGACTCAGCTACTTCATTATATCTTTGATTTTTGCCACTACCGATTTTTAATATAATGGCTTGGGTTAAATGCTCCGCTCAGTCAGTTGTTGTTCGTCGGTGTCCCGTTTGAATATAGCAATGCGCGTAAAACAGGAGTTCAAATATGTTTTGAACTCCAAAAATATCAACGCGCTATTAATCGTTGGCCAGTTGCCGATAGCCGCCACGATAATAAAGCAACGGCTCACCTGAACGGCATTCAACCGCCTGTACTTCACCGATAACAATCCAGTGCGTACCCGCTCGGACTTTTTCCAGCACTTTACAATCCAGCGACACCAAGCTGTTATTTAACAGCGGTGCGCCTGTGACACCCGCCGTCCAGTCGGCATCGGCAAAACGCTGTTCCTGACTACTGCCGCCTGCAAATTGATTCGAGGTATTTTGTTGCTCAGCGGTTAATACATTCACGGCAAAGCACCCGCTCTCATCAATCCCATCGCCCGTATCCGCAGAGGCATTAAGACACACCAACACTTGCGGCGGATTAACCGACACGCTGGAAAATGCGGTAACAGTCATGCCTTGCACACCGAATTTTTCCGATTGTGTCGTCACCACGGTGACACCACTCGCCCACAGTTGCAACGCACTTTTAAAATCGTCCGCACTCACGGTCATTGGTATTTCTCCTGAATCATTAATAAATTATTTTGTCGTGCTAAACATTGAGTAGTATTTATATCGCTATACGCTGTTTAAATCAATACGGCTATCACCGTCAATAATTGAGTAGTATTTATATCGCTATACGCTGGAATACAAACCTAGTAGTCAGTCCATTTTATTATCACGGTGCGATAAAGACCTGCGAGGTTTTAAAAACCTCGCAGGTCTAAGTAACCTTACCCGTCATAACTAAACTGACGGTGTACTAGGCTTGTATTCCAATCAATCACGTTTAATGACTACCCATTATTTTTGTTGCGCTGCCAAACCGTCTTTAGTCCACGCCACAATCCCGCCATCCATACTTGATACCTTGGTAAATCCAGCAGACTTCAATACTTCCAAGGCTTTAAGTGAGCGTTTGCCGCTTCGACATTGCGTGATAATAGTGCTTTCTTTGTAAGATTGTAACTCTGGCAAGCGGGCATCCAGTTGATTTAACGGGATATGCACCGCACCTGCAATATGCCCCGCGTTCCATTCATCATCTTCACGCACATCGACAATCACCGCCTGTTTTTCCGCCGTCAACACAGACGCTTCTTTAGGCGACACCATATCACCTTCCGCCTGCGCTACAGAAAACCCTATAGACAACAACAGTCCGACAATAACATTTTTTGAAAATAGTTTCATAACGTACTCCTAAATAATTCGTTTAAATTGTTTGCAAAAAGTCGGCGAGTACAAATCACTCAAACCCGCGAGGTTAAAAATATCGCAGCTTTATTTATACCGTCAAACTGTGTATGGACTTAAAATCTAAAGCCAATCGCCATCATTAGCAAATTTACTTTTCAAAAACTCGCCCTGTGCAATTAACGCATCGGCATCTTTACTATTCACACTGACAATAATCTGCTCAATTTGATCATTTAAAATAGTTAATTGCTCAATTAAAATAGCCTGTGAGGTTTTACCATTGCGCATTTTGTGCATAGTGGCAAACGCAGGCGGCAATTCTAAATAAGTGGTCAACATTTGCGGCAAATAATCGGTTACCGTCTGTTTAACAACGTGTAAATCATAATCCCCCGCGTTCAGTTCATTTAAACGCGGTAATAACATTAAAATATTATTTTTAATATGAATGACTTTATTTAATTCAGGTTGCGCAACCCGCTTGCTGATTTTCTTTATTAACGACTCCAGCATTTCTTGTAAATCACGCCCCGATAATCCGCCCATAGCTTGATTAGATAATACCGTTGTTTTGGGTGCAACGAAATACCCGCAAGTATACAAGACGGGAACAAAATATAACCATCGAATATCCTTGATGACAAAAAAAGCAACCAAGCCTATTAACCCCCAAATAGTGCCGATTATATTGGGTGTGCTGTATAAAAATAATAACAACGACCGATTTGCCATAGTTATTGATAACCTCTGATTTGTTTAAATGCCTGTGCCAATGAACCTTTGCGACTATCAAACACTCTGCCGCCTGTTAATGTCGCCAGATTTTGTAATTCATCGGTACTCGCCTCACCAAATAAAATAGGGAATGCGCGAATACCTGCAATATTATCGGATTCTTTGACATAAAAATTATTAAAATCACTATAGCCGATACCATCCTGATTTAAACCATCCGTCATTAACACCACGGAATAAAACCTATTTGGATCCGCTTTCTTAGCAATAGCTGCTTGCTGATAAGCTTCTTGTAACGCCGTAAAAATAGCTGTGCCGCCACCGACCTGCATATCCGTTATATAATAGAGTTGTTGTTCCATTATAAAACAATCAGTTAGCGAGATAGAAGTTCCAAAGCCCCGCGCAGACTCCGAGAATATCATCATATAAATCAATAAGATGGTTTCTTAGTCTGTCAGAAAGAATGCGGTAACGCTTCAT
>JAUYBJ010000010.1 GCA_030693155.1 Methylococcales bacterium | reverse complement strand
GCGTTACTCATGGCAATCTGGAAGCGAAAACCTAAAAAAGGCTTGCTGTGGCACACCGACCGGGGCAGTCAATACGCCTCCAACAGCCACCGAAAACTGCTTAAGCAACACGGCATCCAGCAAAGCATGAGCCGTAAAGGCAACTGCTGGGATAACGCCGTCTCCGAGAGCTTTTTCCACTCCCTGAAAACCGAATGCGTGAACCATGAACACTATGCCACCCATGAAGCGGCCAGAAAATCCATCTTCGACACCATCGAAGTCTTCTACAACCGACAACGACTCCATTCTAACAATGGCTACCTGTCTCCTGTAGAATTTGAAAAGCAGCATAAAGCTGCTTAATAATGTGTCCTGAAAAGTGTTGACACATCAACGCTATGATTGCTGTAGCAAAAAGGATAAAAAGAAAGCAGGAATTAAATGTAATCCAGAAGCAAGTTTACAAAAGGATATATGGGATTTTTCTCATCCAGTTTTAAATGATTTGAAGTCTTATTTAGCCATGTTTGATTAGCGATTACATAACTCGATAAAACAGTATTTTGCATTAATAACTATTTACGCACTCACCCAATCTCGGAGGTCGCTATGCTAACCCTACAAGTCGATGATGAACTTGAAACTACATCACGCGCTTTAGTGGAACGGGAACACACCAAGCCTGAGCTATTTATTGAAAAACTCATCAATCAATACAGCGCGAATGTAGAGCAGGAAGATTTTTTTCTTGTGCAGGTTTATGGAAAGCCCGTGATTATATAACCCAAGAAACATTGCGCGAACAGGCATGGCGTAAAAAATGATGGTGCTTTGTGGCACGAATACTCTTAACGTAAAAGACTTTCGTTTTATTCTCGATACCCACATTGAGTAAGAAGCTGCGTAAATTACGCAATGCGTACTCTACAACTTAACTCAAACCTAGGAGGTTTTAAAAACCTCCTAGGTTTATATTCAGTCTTACTTATGCCCACCATAAAAACCCTATTAACAAACGCGGCTAACATTTTATCTAACCATTCCGATTCTCCATCATTAGATGCCGAAGTGTTGCTGGGTTTTGTGTTGGGCAAACCAAGAACTTACCTGCGTGCATGGTGCGATAACACGCTGACAGATGAGCAAATCACCGTCTTTAACGCGCTGATTCAGCAACGTGAACAAGGTACGCCGATTGCCTATCTGACAGGTACGCGCGAATTTTGGTCGCGCGATTTTACCGTCACTGCCGATGTGTTAATTCCCAGACCCGATACCGAATTATTGATTGAACTGAGTTTAGAACTTATCCCGAAAAACCAAGCGGTTAAACTGATTGATTTAGGTACAGGCTCTGGCATTATCGCGGTGACGCTGGCGGCAGAACGCCCTCATGCGCAGGTTGTCGCAGTGGATGCCAGTTTAGCTGCGTTGAATGTTGCCAAGCACAACGCTCGGCAACATCAACTGACTAACATTGAGTTTTATCAAAGCGATTGGTTTACTAATGTATCAGATGAGCAGTTTGATTTAGTCATCAGCAACCCGCCTTATATTGATTCCGATGATGAACATTTACAGCAAGGTGATGTGCGTTTTGAGCCTAAATCTGCGTTAATCGCGGATAATCAAGGCTTGAGTGATATTGAAATTATCGCTGATAAAACGCGTGGTTATTTAAAACCAGCTGGGCATTTATTAATCGAACATGGTTATAATCAAGCCGCGCAAGTACAAACCATTTTTAACGCGCTGGCTTATGATAAGGTACAATCCTATCAAGATTTATCGGGACAGCCCCGTGTGACTTACGGGCAAAAACCTTAACACTGACCTTACACATTTATTATGAACTCACCAGGTATTCAACTTTCGCGCAAACTCACCAATCAACTCCTGCATCTTGCTCAACTGTCACCTGATACTGAAGTCTGCGGCTTGGTAAGCAGTCAAAACGGTGTGCCTTGCCATTGTTATCCTGTTGTCAATGTTGCCGACCAACCCGCACAACGGTTTTTGCTGGATGCAGCGGGGCAAATCGCGGCATTAAAAGCCATGCGCGAACGTGGCGAAGAACTGTTTGCCATTTACCACTCACACCCTACTGCCCCCGCGATTCCATCCAGCACCGATTTGGAACTGGCGGCTTATCCTGACGCGCTTTATCTGATTATCTCCCTCAATACTAAAGGAGTTTTAGAAATGCGCGGCTTTCACATCATTGAGCAAGTCGCTCAAGAAATTCCGCTGACGTTAAGCGAAAATTAATATGATAAACATAGGCAAAATCAATCAGTTATCCGTTGTTAAAATACAGGGGGCTAATATTTATTTAGGCAGTCCTGTGTCCAATAAAGTGCTGTTAGCAGACAAAAAACCACCTGCACACTGTGAAGTTGGCGACACTTTAACCGTGTTCGTTTATACCGACGGCGAAGGGCATTTAGCGGCAACCACCACCGTGCCACTCGCACAAGTTGATGACATCGCCTATTTAAAAGTCGCCGCGTTAAATTACGTTGGCGCGTTTTTAGATTGGGGTTTACCGAAAAATTTACTCGTGCCATTTAGCGAACAACATCATGAACTGGAAGTCGGCAAATCTTATTTGGTTAAAGTCTATTTAGATGACCAGCAACGCCTCGCCGCCACCACCAAAATTGATAAATTTATCAGCGACACCGCCGATGAAGAGCTAAGCGAAGGGCAGCAAGTCGAAATACTCATTGGCGATAAAACCGAGTTAGGCGTTAAAGCAATTATTAATAATCGTTATTGGGGAATGCTATACACCAATGAACTGTTCCAGCCTGTGAAAAAAGGGCAGAAACTCACTGCGTACATCAAACAAATCCGTGAAGATTTAAAAATTGATTTAAGCGTGCAACCTGCTGGTTACGGTAAAGTTTTATCACTCACCGATACGATTTTAGCAAAACTCAGAGCCAATGAAGGCGAATTGAAACTCAGTGACAAAAGCCCGCCCGAAGCGATTTATGCGGCGTTTGGCGTGAGTAAAAAAGTCTTTAAACAGGCAATTGGCGCGTTGTATAAACAAGAACTGATTGATATTGAGAAAACGGGGATTAGGTTGCGTTGAGTTCCTGACGCAGATGCAACGCTACTTTTCTGCCCACTGTTTTTATTGGTAGATGGTGGGCAAACAATAAAGCTGTTTGCCCACCCTGCGTGGCTGACCCAACAAAATTTGTATAGGTGTTAATTTCAGGTTAGGACACGGTAACCAGTTTAACCCACAACTGGTTAGTTATAACGCTGTCTAATCGCCTGCGCCAATTGGTGTACCGCCATCGCGTATTTATTGCTGTTGTTGTATTTCTTGATGACCTTGAAATTATCATAGATACGCCAGTATTCACTGCCCGTCGCGCCGCCCAACTCAATGACATCGGGGGCATCTTCCGCTTGTGTGGGTCTTGTGACGACTCCGTGTAATTGCCAGCCATGTTGCGAGAAATAGTGTGCGACACTGCCGATAGCATCGTAAGGGTGCCATAAATCACGGCGACCGTTGTTATCGAAATCTACCGCTAATTTGCGAAAACTGCTGGGCATAAATTGCCCGTAACCCATTGCCCCCGCCCACGAACCTTTGGGTTGACGTGGTTCATAACCTTCCTCTTTTGTCATCAGCAAAAAATTTTCCAATTCCTCAGTAAAATAAGGAGCGCGGCGATGGGTATCAAATGCCAAAGTAGTCAGGGCATCAAAAATACAGGTTTTACCAAAGTTTTTACCAAAAAATGTTTCCACGCCAATAATGCCGACGATGTATTCAGGATCAACGCCATAAGTAGCACTGGCTTTGGCAATGGCATCGGCGTTGTTGCGCCAGAACTCTACGCCATTATTAATATGGGTTTCAGTGAGAAACTGACTGCGATAGCGCGTCCAGCTACCTGGTTTTGGTCTTTGCGCAGGCCCGGAAGAGGGTTCAGGGCTTTCCAGACGAATCACAAAGTCCAGACTTTGCGCCTGTGAGAATAAGCCAGTCAAATAGGCTTCTGAAAAACCGTTGGTTTTTACCATGTGTTGGATAAACTGCTGCACCGCTGGGTAGTTTGCATAATCACCTGACAAAGTCGCCGCATAGTTATTATTGAATGTCGGTTGCGGAACAATTGGCGGTATTGGTTTTGGCTGTGGTGCAACCACAGTTTGCTGATTGACATTATTCGGATAGTCGCCGTGGTAATCAACAGCATCGCTAGCGCACCCAGTTATTAGCGACACCAATGTGATAGGTAATAAATGTTTATAAGCACGGTGGGTCACGGAAAATCCTCTTTAGTTTCATTGTTTAGTTATGGGCAATATATTAACCCGTTCATTCAATATGTGCGTGGTTAAATTCAGTATAAGCAGACAAAATGAATTTCTCTTTGTTCCTGTTGCGCTTTGAAAAGTCTTGCCTGTTGTGCAATTTTTGGCACAGAATTAAAGCTGATTATCAACTCAACATGAAGGTTTTAATATGCAATCTATCGTTATGACTGCCGTCGGCACACCCGATGTTTTAAAATTTCAGGGCAGCCCTGAGCCTGAAATAACCCAACCCACTGACATTAAAGTGAAATTACTCGCCGCAGGCGTTAATCCCGTTGACACTAAAGTGCGCAGCAATGGCTTGTTTTATGACAACGCCTTACCCGCCATTTTAGGCTGTGATGGTGCGGGAGAAGTCATTGAAATCGGCAGCGCAGTCAGTCGTTTCAATATAGGTGATAAAGTCTGGTTTTGTCACGGCGGCTTGGGACGTGAACAAGGCAATTATGCACAATACAACGTACTTGATGAACGTTGGGCGAGTTTAATGCCACAAAGCTATTCATTCATTGAAGCCGCAGCTTCGCCGTTGGTCATGATTACCGCATGGGGTGCATTATTCGACCGTGGTGGTTTAGAAGCAGGGCAGACCGTACTGATTCATGCGGGTGCAGGCGGGGTAGGGCATATTGCCATTCAACTGGCAAAACTCAAAGGCGCGAGAGTCATTACTACCGTCAGTTCTGAACAAAAAAGCGACTTTGTTAAACGTCTGGGTGCCGATGAAGTGATTTTGTATAACCAGCACAATTTTGTTGATGCTGTGAACACACTCACCAGCGGCAAAGGCGCAGATGTGGTGTTTGATACCGTTAGCTCCGCCGTGTTCAAAGAAAGTATTGCCGCCACCGCGCATTTTGGTCGCTTAATCACCTTGCTAGATCCCGGTGAACTCAATCTGGCAGAAGCCAGAATGCGCAACCTGTTGATAGGCATTGAACTAATGCTCACCCCCATGCTAAGAGATTTGCCAGAAGCCAGAGATAAACATATCGCCATTCTAAAGCAATGCGCGGTTTTTGCAGATAACGGACGTTTAAAACCCCATGTAAGTCATGTATTACCATTAAAAGAAGCCGCCAAAGCCCATGAACTTATAGAGAAAAAACACACCAGTGGCAAGATTGTATTGGAGATATAAATCAACAAATTCATTATGAGGTGCTATCAGACAAAATAAGACACGCTAATCAACAGATTCATAATGGAACAACTAAAGTGGCGCGTTATCAGTTAGCGATTAAAGCTTACAAACACGCCAAAATGATGCTTGAACGCACTAAAAAACGGCTGAAAGTTTTTGGAGAAACTGAGCTTGTTTGCGCGAAACTTGCGCCCGATGTCGCGTGAATCCTTTATGGAAGACGATGACATTGATTTAAACGACGTAGCACTCAGTCATTACCGACTGTCTATTATTCGTCAGCAAGATGTGCAGTTATTATCTGATCCCGCCAAAACATCGAGTTTTGCCAAGGTGGTATTTGATTTGTTGACGTTGGAGAGGAGTCGCTCACAGTACATCTTTCCTTAAGTCACTTAATCAGTTCATTCTTCAACACATCAAACGGGTTGAAGGCAATATTCAGGCTGAGTTTCAAGTTAATAATACAGGCAATAGTGGTGCTGGTGAAAATGCAGATCATGATAGCAATTTGGTATTTCACCGCCAGCCATGGTTCGCTACCACCCAGAATTTGCCCTGTCATCATGCCGGGTAACGATACCAGTCCCATAGTAGCCATGCTGGCGATGGTCGGATTGATTGCGGCTTTAATGGCATCTCGAAAGTAAGGACGCACCGCTTCCCAGCGGGTTGCGCCCAGCATTAGAAAAGTCGTATATTCGTTCTCGTTTTTGCGTAGTGATGAATAGAAGCGTTCGAGTGCGATGACGTTGCCCTGCAAACAATTGCCGAGAATCATGCCCGCCAACGGCACAATATAGCGGGCATCGTAATAATGCGTCGGCTGGATGACCAGAATTACCAGATAGGCAGTGGAAAACAGTATGCTGGAAGCAATAGCCGTAAAGGTCGCCAGTGCAAAATAACGCACTTTAAGTCCCGCACGTCTTAGAATACTGACATCGGCGACTAATAACATTATCAATATCCATAAGCCATTGAGCCAAGGATTGTTAAGGTCGAACAGCATTTTTAGATAGATGCCAACCAGCAATAACTGGATGCTCATGCGCAAAATACTGATGCCAATATCCCGACTCAAGCGCAGACCAATCAGCTAGAGCAGTAACCACGGTAGTAAACAGAGGACGTAAAGCAGTACCATCTGCGGTAGCGCAATATCAAGGGTTTTCATGTCGCTTTACCTGAGTCAATCGACCCGCTTCAAGTTCAAAAATAATAGCACAGCGTTCCAGCCATTCAGGGTCGTGCGCTACTGAAAGCACCGTCAGATCTGGATCAGAGAAAACATCGAACACGGCTTGTTTACTGTCCGCGTCCAGTGCGCTGGTTACTTCGTCCAACAGATACAGTTTTTTGCCCAATAGCAGACCACGAGCCAAGGCAATTCGCTGTTTTTCGCCTCCAGAAATACGGCTGCTGTCCTGATTTAAAATATCCTCTGGCAGTTGCAATCGTTGTAACACGTCAATAAGTTGTTGTTGAGTCGGTTGGTGCTCGCGATGTGCTTTAAATTGAAAAGGCAATAGTAGCGCATCCCTTACGCTTTCAGCACCCAACACGGGTTCTTGTCCAATGTAAGCGGTACAACTTCGTATGGTTTGAACAGATGCGGGAGTTAGCGGTACTTCCTGAAAGTAAACTGTACCTGATGTTACAGGGTGAAGTCCCAACAAGGTTGTCAGTACACTGCTTTTACCAGAGCCGGATTTGCCGCATAACACCGCTTTTTCACCAGAAAAAAGCGTAAAGCTGATGTCGGATAGAATCGTTTTTTCGTGGGCAATGACTGATACTTGGTCGAATCGAATGATTGGGGGCATTTAATAAAATTTAGCCATTTCGCTCAATGGAATGGCTTTAAGTTTACTCGCGTGTCCAGCAGAACCAAAGGCTTCATAACGTGATTGACACAGTGTTTGCATTGCATCTCTAGCCGCTTGATAGGTTTTGCGTGCATCCAACTCGGTAGCGTTTTCGGGATTGGCTAAAAAGCGGCGCATTGCCCCTGTCGAAGCCATGCGCAAATCGGTATCAATATTGACTTTGCGCACTCCATATTTAATGCCTTCCACAATTTCAGCCACGGGTACGCCATAAGTTTCAGGAATCGCTCCGCCGTTGTCATTGATGATTTTTAGCCACTCTTGCGGCACGGAACTGGAGCCGTGCATCACAAAATGGGTATTCGGTAAGCGTTGTTGCAAGGCTTGTAAACGACTAATCACCAACACTTCGCCCGTCGGTGGTTTGCTGAATTTATATGCGCCGTGACTGGTGCCAATAGCAACCGCTAAGGCATCAATGTGGGTTTGCTTGACAAATTCCACCGCTTCATCGGGATCGGTCAATAACTGACTGTGATTATCTTGATTTTCTAACGAACCCAAACAACCAATTTCACCCTCAACCGATACGCCACAGGCATGAGCCATTCTGACCACGGTGCGGGTAACCTCGACGTTATACTCAAAAGACGCAGGGGTTTTCATATCTGCCAACAACGAACCGTCCATCATCACCGAACTAAACCCTGATTGAATAGCTTGTGCGCAAATGTCGGGTGTGGGCGCGTGGTCTCTGTGCATCACAACCGGAATATGCGGATATTGCTCAACCGCCGCCAGAATCAAATGCCGTAAAAACACCTCGCCCGCATAGCGATTCGCCCCCGCTGAACCCTGCATAATCACAGGGCTGTCACAGGCATCCGCCGCCTGCATAATCGCCTGCACCTGCTCCATATTACTGATGTTGAATGCTGGAACCGCAAAGCTGTGTTCGGCGGCATAATCCAAAAGTTGACGCAATGATACTAAAGCCATGCGGCTCTCCTTTAATTGTTGGGTAGTGGTTAAATGATTAGGAATCAAAAATCATGATTTTTGACTCCACTATTTCATCAGCACTTTGTTTTTGCCATTAATAGCGTTGTTAAATTGTACTCTGCCATAGTGTAAACCACTCGGTCAAATCGCGACTGTCGCCCAGCGCGTTAAGACTGCGATCAACAGCATCATGATTACCCCACACCACGGTAGCCCAATCGCCCTCTGCCACGCGCGATTCTATCTCCGCACAGTAAAGCCCCTTATCACGCTGCATATAAAAACCATAAGTGCGACAAGCCACAGGTCTATGAGCGTACACCCTGCAAGCCCCCAGCGATTGATTCAAAATCGGACAGGTGATAGGGCGTGAAGTTTGCTAAGCCAGCGCGGCAATGTTTTTGCCAATTTCCAAAAGCTGTTCAGGCGGCAACGCGGCGAGTCCATTCCGCAACAACTCCCATTCGGTTGCTGTGAGTCTAGGAATTTCCGCAAGTCGCCGACAACAGCCATCACAGCCCATACGACATTGATGTGGCTACACTAAACAGGACACTTTTCTATAAAATCACTGAAAAGACCTGAGAGTAATTTTGATGTGTCAGTAGTTTTCAGGACATTCGCGTGACGCTAACAGGGAAATAATCTCGATAAGTATCGACTGCGATTCTTTAATTTGAACGACGCTAAATAATTACTTGATTCAAACACACAAAAACGCCCCCATAATGGGGCGTTTTTTGTTTAAGCATTGTGTGTTGCTTCACTCAGATTACAAGCTGTCATTCAATAATAAATACATTGGTTGTAATACAATATTTCTACATTTTTGTAAAAAATCACAATATGGAATGATTAATGCTTGTATTATTACAACTAGCTAACTAAAAGCCAAACCAACCATCGGGCAATAGGAAGAAATATTATGACCATTCGCGTCGCCATTCGTCACAAAACGATTTACAACTTCGATAGACCTGTCTCGTTATCGCCTCATGTATTTCGCTTACGTCCAGCGGTACACAGTCGTACGCCCATTAAGGCGTACGCCTTACGCATTGAGCCGAAAAATCATTTCATCAATTGGCAACAAGACCCGTTCGGCAACCTCCTTGCCCGCGTGGTGTTTCCTGATAAATGCGAAAAACTCAGCGTTGAAGTGGAAGTGATTGCTGACATGACGGTGATTAATCCGTTTGATTTTTTCGTGGAAGATTATGCGGAAAACTACCCGTTTACTTACGATGCACTGACCCTGAAAGAACTGCAACCTTATCTGGAAATAACCGAAGAGGGCGCATTATTAAAGCAATGGGTGCAAGAATTAGATACCGGAAAACGTTCGATTAATGATTTTTTAGTGGAGATTAACCGCACGGTATTTGCGGCTATCAGCTATAACATCCGCATGGAAGTGGGCATTCAAAGCTGTGAAGAAACGTTAAAAATTCGCAGTGGTTCGTGTCGGGATTCCGCGTGGTTACTGGTTATGGCGTTACGTCATCTGGGTTTGGCGGCGCGGTTTGTTTCAGGCTATCTGGTGCAGTTGACCTCCGATATAAAATCACTGGACGGCCCATCAGGCCCTGAACAGGATTTCACTGATTTACACGCATGGACAGAAGTATATATTCCAGGGGCTGGCTGGATAGGACTGGATCCCACCTCAGGATTACTGGCGGGTGAAGGGCATATTCCATTGGCGTGTACGCCAGATCCCGCCAGTGCTGCACCTGTTACGGGCGGCACCGATAAATGCGAAGTGGAATTTGAATTCAGCAATACCGTGGATAGGCTGCACGAAGACCCGCGCGTCACCAAACCATACACCGATGAGCAGTGGTATCACATTGATGCCTTGGGACAGTTTGTCGATAAACGCTTACTGGAAGATGATGTGCGCTTGACCATGGGCGGTGAACCGACTTTTGTATCGGTCGATGATATGGAAGGTGATGAATGGAATACGCACGCTGATGGTGCAAACAAGCGAGAACGTGCACAACAATTGACCATACGCTTGCGAGATGTGTTTGCTAAAGGCGCGATGCTACATTACGGTCAAGGCAAATGGTATCCGGGTGAACCGTTACCGCGTTGGCAATACGGCATTTTCTGGCGTAAAGATAACGAAGCAGTGTGGCGCAATCCTGAATTGCTTGCCGACATTAATAAAGATTACGGTCACACGGTCACGCACGCACAACAATTTATTCGCCAACTCGGTAAGCGTTTGGGCATAGCGTCTAAATATATTGTTACTGGATTTGAAGACAGCTTTTATCATCTCTGGCAAGAAGGTACGTTACCGGACAATATTGATCCGTTAAAAAGTAATTTAAAAGATTCGATTGAACGCAAAAACCTGACCAAATTATTGGACACGGGCTTGAATCAACCCGCCGGTTTTACCTTGCCGATTAAATGGAACTGGAATGACAACTGCTGGAAAAGTGGGCCGTGGGATTTTCGCCGTGGGGAGATGTTCCTGATTCCAGGTAATTCACCGATGGGGATGCGCTTACCGTTGGCCAGTTTACCGTGGATTGCACCCGATAAACGCGATACGCACGAAGACCAAAGTCTGTTTGAAGACTTGCCCGAACTGGGTGATTATTACGGTGAAGTCACCCGTCGTTACAGTCACATTGAAGAAAAAATTAACGAACATCCTGAAATTATTCAACAGGATGTCGGTGATGATACGATAGAAGTTGAAGTGCCGCATACCGCGCTGTGTATAGAAGCGAGGGAAGGGCGGCTATATATTTTCATGCCGCCGCTGACTTCTCTGGAGCATTATCTTGAGCTGGTCGCGATGATTGAAGCGACTGCCGATAATCTGGCATTGCCTATCGTGATGGAAGGTTATGAACCGCCGCGTGATTACCGCATTGAACGCTTGATGGTTACGCCTGATCCCGGTGTAATTGAAGTTAATATTCATCCGTCTAAAACGTGGTCGGAGTTGGTAGAAAAAACCACGATTCTCTATGAACAGGCGCACCAAACCCGCTTGGGTACGGAAAAGTTTATGCAGGATGGTCGTCATACTGGCACAGGCGGCGGCAACCATATCACGATGGGCGCAGAAATGCCCACCGACAGCCCGTTATTACGTCGCCCTGATTTATTACGCAGTCTGATTACCTACTGGCAGCATCACCCTGGATTATCGTATTTGTTTTCGGGGATGTTTATCGGCCCTACCAGTCAAGCCCCGCGTGTCGATGAAGGGCGTGATGAAAAACTCTATGAGCTGGAAATCGCTTTTCAACAAATCCCCGAAGGTGAAGTGCCTGAGCCGTGGCTGGTGGATAGATTACTGCGTCATTTAATGACGGACATTACCGGCAACACCCATCGCTCTGAGTTCTGTATTGATAAACTGTATTCACCCGACAGTTCCACAGGACGCTTGGGTATTTTAGAACTGCGCTCGTTTGAAATGCCGCCTCATGCGCGGATGTCTTTGGTGCAAACCGTGTTATTGCGCTCATTGATTGCGTGGTTCTGGCGCGAACCCTATAAACACGATTTAGTGCGCTGGGGTACGGAACTGCACGACCGTTTTATGTTGCCGCATTATGTCCGCGAAGACATGAAGCAGGTGACTAAAGACCTGCAACGTGCGGGCTTTGGCTTTGATTTGGAATGGCTGGATCCGTTTTTTGAATTCCGTTTTCCCCGTTATGGCAATACGCTGGTCGATGGCATTGATTTAGAACTGCGTTTTGCCATTGAACCGTGGCACGTTTTAGGCGAAGAAATGAGCAGCATCGGTACGGCGCGGTATGTCGATTCCTCGGTTGAGCGCGTTCAAGTGTTGGTAACAGGTTTTACCGAAGGGCGTTATGTCATTACCTGTAACGGCAGACGCTTACCGATGCGCAATACAGGGCGCAAAGGGGAATTTGTCGCAGGGGTGCGTTATCGCGCATGGCAGCCGCCGTCAGCATTACATCCCACGATTGCACCCCATACGCCGCTGGTGTTTGATGTAATAGACACTTGGAACGGGCATTCAGTGGGCGGTTGTACTTACTATGTCGCCCATCCCGGTGGTCGTAGTTATGATGATTTTCCTGTTAATGATTACGCCGCTGAAACGCGCCGCATGACCCGTTTTTGGGATTATGGGCATACACCCGGTGTTATCATTCGCCCGCCGTTGGCAAGTTCTCCCGCTGCACCGTCCGATAAACCGTTGCAAACCACGTTCAGCATCGCCGATGCTGTACCTAGAGCAATGGCACCACCTGTGGAAGAATTAAGTACCGAGTATCCGTTTACGCTGGATTTACGTCATCGTAATCGGTAGGGTGGCAAGGCTGTTTTACCCACCGAAATAATCAATAAAACTGGAGCGTTATTTGTATGAGCGATAAATTAAAACTGCTGACACCAGCCACCTTAACGCTGGAAGATAAAACCTACTCATTACCTACTTACATGGGGGTTGAGGGCGAAAAAGCTATTGATATTACCAAGTTGCGTAGCGAAACCGGCTACATCACGCTGGATGATGGTTACGGTAATACAGGCGCGTGTGAAAGTGCGATTACCTATATTGATGGCGAACAGGGCATATTGCGTTATCGCGGCTATCCGATAGAAGAATTGGCAGAACACTCGCGCTTTACCGAAGTTGCTTATTTGTTGCTGTATGGCGAATTACCCAGTAATGAACAATTACTGACTTTTTCCACCCGTCTTAATGAATCCTCCATTATTCATGAAGATGTGCATCATTTTTTTAACGGTTTTCCGCGTGGCTCTCATCCGATGGGTATTCTGGCGACCATGGTGGCTTCTTTATCGACGTTTTATCCTGTCCCCGATAGGCTCGATGAAGACACGGAAATACAGATTGTGGCTAATTTAGTCTCACAAGTGCGTACCATTGCTGCATTTTCCTATAAAAAATCCATCGGTGAGCCGCTGGTGTATCCATCCATTCAATACCGTTATACCGATAATTTTTTGAACATGATGTTCTCTTCACCTGTGCGCGATTATCAACTTGACCCTGATATTGTTGCCGCTATTGATATGCTGTTGATATTACACGCCGATCATGAACAGAATTGCAGCACCTCATCGGTGCGTACCGCAGGCTCCAGTATGGCGAATGTCTATGCGGTCATTACCGCAGGGATTGCCGCACTGTGGGGGCCGCGTCATGGTGGTGCAAATCAGGAAGTCATTAAAATGCTGGAACAAATCCACGCCGAAGGTGGTGACGGCACTGAATTTATCAATCAGGCGAAAGATAAAAATTCAGGTCGCAGGCTGATGGGTTTCGGGCATCGGGTGTATAAAAACTTTGATCCGCGTGCAATGGTATTGAAACAACATTGCGATAAACTACTGAACAAACCGGGGGTTAATGATCCATTGCTTGATATTGCCCGCAAACTGGAAGAAATTGCCCTGAAAGATGATTATTTTATATCCAGAAAATTGTACCCTAACGTGGATTTTTACTCAGGCTTGATACTGCGTGCGGCAGGTATTCCTACCAATATGTTCACCGTGTTATTTGCCATCGGGCGTATGCCCGGCTGGTTGGCACATTGGCGCGAAATGATTCATGGTGAAACCGTCACTATTTACCGTCCGCGTCAGATATACACGGGTGAGCCGTTGCGCCACTATAAAGATATTAATCAACGATAAGGAATCATTCGTGCGTAACATCAACAGCCCAGCCAATGATATGGGTGCGCAATACTACGCAACGCAGCTGGGCATCTACGATGAAATGTATGCCACAGAAAATAAAGCGTTGCCGTATTGGGAACGCTTTATGGACGCGCTTGATACGATGGGCAGCGAGCAACTCGAAGCGCGTCGCCGTGAAGCGCAACGTTTATTGCGGGAAAATGGTGTTACTTACAATGTTTATGGTGACGCGCAAAATCTGACCCGACCGTGGAAGCTAGATCCTGTTCCGTTATTAATCAGCAGTGAAGAATGGGTAACGATTGAAGCGGGACTCAAGCAACGTGCCGAGTTGCTTGACCTGATACTGAAAGATATTTATGGCAAACAAACCCTGTTAAAAAAAGGTTTGTTACCCGCTGAACTTATTTTTGCGCATGAAGGTTTTTTGCGTCCGTGTGTCGATACCCTGCAAAAGCAACAGCGATATTTAACTCTTTATTCCGCCAATCTGGCGCGTGGCCCGAACGGACGGATGTGGGTGCTGGATGACAGAACGCAAGCTCCCTCTGGTTCAGGCTATGCGTTAGAAAACCGCATGGTGATGATGCGGGTATTGCCTGATATTTTTCGGGAAACTCAAGTGCATCGTCTGGCGGGGTTTTTCAAGGCATTGCATAAAGGTCTGGCGGATATTGCACCGCACAATAAAGAAGACCCGCGTATCGTTATTCTCACCCCCGGCCCTTTAAATGAAACCTATTTTGAACACGCCTATCTGGCGGCCTATTTAGGGTTTACGCTGGTGCAGGGCGGTGATTTAACGGTGCGTGACGGACACGTCTGGCTGAAATCGTTGGCTGGTCTGCAGCCCGTTGATGTCATTTTACGCCGTGTCGATGATTCGTTCTGTGATCCTTTAGAATTGCGCAGCGGCTCACAATTGGGAATCGCGGGACTGCTGGAAGTGGTGCGGCGCGGTAATGTGGCAATCGCCAATCCATTAGGCAGCAGTATTCTGGAAAATCCCGCGTTGCTGGCATTTTTGCCGCGTTTATCACGCTATTTTTTAAGTGAAGAATTAAAATTATCCTCGGTCGCAACGTGGTGGTGCGGACAGACGCGGGAACGCGATTTTGTATTGCAAAATCTGGACAGACTGGTGATTAAACCGATTAATCGCAGTCAGGATAATCACGCCGTGTTCGGCGGTTTGTTAAGCAGTCAGGAAAAAGATTTGCTGCGCAGTCAGATAAGAGCGAAACCGCACTTGTTTATCGGGCAGGAGCAGGTGAGTTTTTCCACACTCCCCGCGTTTGTTGATCATCATATCGAACCGCGTAACGCGGTATTACGCACGTTTGCCGTTGCCAGTGGTGATGATTATGCGGTGATGTCGGGCGGATTGACCCGTGTGGCGCGGCAAAAAGATAATTTTATCGTGTCCAATCAGGCAGGCGGGGTCAGTAAAGACACTTGGGTATTGGCAACTGAACCTGAAAAACCCATCAGTATCTGGACGCAACCGCGCCGTAACCAACAGATTGAAGCGGTTACTGAACCTTTAACCAGTCGCGCTGCTGATAATCTGTTTTGGGTCGGTCGGCATCTGGAGCGGGTGAAAGCGATTTCCCTGCTGTTGCGCACTGTGTTACGCAATACCGAGAAAGCCGTTAAGTTTGACGATTCGGTTGATAACGAATGTCTGTATGTTTTATTACGCGCTCTGACGCAAGTGACGGGAACTTATCCAGGGTTTGTAAAATGTGATGAGCAGTTGCTGAAAGCACCACACGGTGAACTGTTGTCGCTGGCTAAAGACGCACCGCGCAAAGGTTCACTGACTGCTAATATCAATGCCTTTGTGCAGGCGGCATTCAGTATTCGTGACTTTTGGTCGAATGATACATGGCGCAGTGTTGATAATATTCAACGCCGCTGGCAACAGCGTGTGCTGAATACTGATGTCACTATCGGACAGTTACCCTCGCATCTCGATGAGTTGATTACGGGGATGGTTGCCTTTATCGGCTTGACGGGTGAAAGTATGACGCGCGAAGCCGCCTGGTTGATGCTGGACAGCGGACGCAGATTAGAGCGGGCATTAACATTGATTGCCTTGCTGCGCCCGACTTTGACATTGCGGCACGAAGACACGCTACAAAGTCAGGTGCTGGAAGCGGTGCTGGTATCGACGGACAGTTTAACGATTTATCAACGCCGCTACCGTTCGTATATTCAGTTGCCGTTGGTGCTGGAATTATTGCTGTTGGACGAATCCCACCCGCGCTCACTGGCGTATCAATTGGGGCAATTATCCATTCATATCAGCGCGTTACCGCGCACTAAAGGCAAACGCCAGTTGAGTGAAGAAGAGCGGTTGATTTTAAAAGCCTACACCGATGTACGGCTGTGCAATGTGCTTGAATTAACACAAGCCAAGGAAAATGAAGTCATTTATAGCCATCTTGAGCAATTGCTATCCAATACCACCAATGTGTTATGGCGGCTTGCCGAAGTGATCGCGGAGGCGTATTTCAGCCACTCGCAGACTTCACAACTGATTGTACTCAACAAGCCTGAGGACGAACTGTGAAATACCGTATCACGCATATTACCTACTATCGTTACAGTCAGCCCGTCGGGCTGTGTCAGAATGAAGCCCGACTCCAGCCGCGCAATTTCTGGCGGCAACAGTGTCATCACAGTCAGTTTGATATTCAACCGATACCGACGGATTTTCGTGAATGGGTGGATTTTTTCGGCAATCATGTCACTTATTTTGCCATTCAGCAGCCGCATACCCAATTGACGGTGACGGCTGTTAATGAAGTCACCATATTTCCCAGACAAAATAACTCAGATTTAGCTAATCGGATAACATGGGAACAGGCGCGTAACGTATTACAGGAAATGCCGTTGCAAGGACAAACACAAAGTCAGCAGGGGCAAAGCCAAACTCAGTTATCCAATCAGGAACAGATACTGGAATTACTCGATGCCAAGCAATATGTGCTGGATTCTCCGATGATTACCGTTATGCCTGAGCTTGCCGATTATGCACAATCGTCATTTCAAGCCAATCGCCCGCTGGTCTATGTGGTACACGATTTAATGCAGCGCATTTATCGAGATTTTACCTACGACCCCAGTTTTACCACTATTGCGACACCGTTATCTGATGTACTGAGTCATCGGCGCGGTGTATGTCAGGATTTTGCTCATTTGGCAATCGGCTGTTTACGCTCCTATAACATCGCCGCCCGTTATATCAGCGGCTATGTGGAAACCGTACCCGAAGCGGGTAAACAGCGGCTGGTCGGTGCGGATGCGTCTCATGCGTGGTTTTCCGTGTATATTCCCAATACGGGCTGGCTGGATTTTGATCCCACCAATAATACCGTACCATTAGACCAGCATATCACGCTGGCATGGGGACGTGATTATGCTGATGTGACCCCGTTAAAAGGCATTGCGTTCGGTGGCGGACAACATACGCTGTCGGTGTCGGTGGATGTGTTGAGGCTGGAATAAACATTTGTTTAACGACTGCCAGTCCTTCGAGGACTGGCAGTCGTAGTTGATAACAACGGTGGGCAAAAAAAGCGTTGCCCACCCTACGGTTTTAATTTTTTGGAGATTACATGAGTACCATTCATTTTATCGGCGGTGAAAAAGGCGGCGTTGGCAAATCAGTGGTTGCGCGGCTGTTGGCACAATACATGATTGACCATGACATTCCGTTTATCGGTTTTGATACCGATAGATCGCATGGCTCGTTGCTACGCTTTTACGCCGATTATGCCTCACCGACGATTATTGACGATTATCAAAGTCTGGACGCGATTATTGAAACCGCTACCGAGTATCCTGAAAAACGTATATTAGTTGATCTTGCCGCCCAAACGCATTATCCATTAATAAAATGGATGGACGAATCTGGCGTACTGGAATTGGCAGAAGAACTGGATATTAACGTCTGCTATTGGAATGTTATGGATTCAGGTAAAGACTGCGTGGATTTACTGAACAAATTGCTGGATAAATTCCGCGCCCGCGTTAATTATGTGCTGGTGCAGAATCAACTGCGTGATGAACACTTTACGATACTGGAATCATCGGGCGTTAAAGAACGCGCACTAGCATTTGATGCCAAAGTGATTACCCTAAAAAAACTGCACCCGCCTGTGATGACTAAAGTAGATAGCAATAGTTATAGTTTCTGGGCGGCAAAAAACAAAGATGCCGATAGTTTGAGTGCCTTGGGATTATTGGAAAGACAGCGGGTGAAAATCTGGCTGAACCATGCGTATAAAGAAATTGATTCATTGGCTGTTTAAACAATCGGCGGTGTATTGAATCTGTTATTTTTATGACTACCAGTTCTTTAAGGACTGGCAATCATTCATTTGTTGTAACAGGCTTAACCCATTACCAAAAAATCATACGGGCTATATCTACATGAAATTGAAAGTGAGTTGTGATCTGCATTTCGAGGTAGTTGAATCGAGTTTTTTAATTTTAATGTTACGTCCTTTCAGAGGTTATCAACAATGGGTGAATAGCGAGGTTTATCATATTGATCCTTCTGTTCTACTGATAGAAAGCACCGATGGTTTTGGTAATTCGTGTCAGCATCTGGTTACGCCTATCGGCGAGTTGTTGATTAATACCTCGGCGGAGGTGACAGTTATGAATACTATTGATGTTGCACTCGGCGCGGGTTTTGTGGAAATACAGTATCTTCCCAATCTGGTGCTACCGTTTCTGTTACCGAGCCGCTATTGTGAATCTGACCGATTTGGCGATCTTGCCAGAGAAATAACAGCTGACGTTTTGCTGGGTTACGATCAGGTCAGTAAAATTAATGATTGGGTGCGAGAGTCTATCGACTATTTACCCGGCACCAGTGAATTCCCTTTATCAGCCACTGAAGTTCATCATCTGGGACATGGCGTATGCCGTGACCTTGCTCACGTTGCTATTGCCTTGTGTCGTAGTATCAGCATCCCCGCGCGACTGGTGGTCGGTTATTTATACAACCTGCAACCGATGGATTTACACGCTTGGTTTGAAGCCTATATCGGTAATCGCTGGTACACGTTTGACCCCACGCAACAAGAGCCGCGTGGCGGTAGAGTAGTGATTGCTTTTGGACGCGATGCCGCCGATGTTTCTATATTCCATCAATTTGGTTCAGGTTGTTCATTGAACAGCATGGACGTTCGCGTTGATTTGCTGGATAATTGACCTATTATAATTTTAATAACAATGACTAAACGCACATGACTTATTGTATTGCAGCCTCTATAGACGAGGGACTTATTCTGGTTTCTGATTCAAGAACCAATGCGGGCATTGATAATGTCAGCACACACGGCAAAATGCACGCCTTTGATACGATAAGTGATCGCAAGATTGTCTTACTGTGCGCGGGTAATCTGGCGACGACGCAAGCTGTTTTAGAACAATTGCACCGCGACAAAATCAAAAATGTCCCTGTTAATTTCAATACCGTGGAAAGTTTGTTTGAAGCGGCTGAATATCTGGGTCATGTCAGTGTTGAAAAACAAAAACAGCATAAAAATTCTCAAGGGCAATCGGCTTTTAATCCCGCCGCCAGCTTTATTTTAGCGGGTCAAATCGGCGATGATCCGCATGGTGCTTACATGGTTTATTCCGAAGGCAACAGCATTACCACGTCATCTAACACGCCATTTTTACAAATTGGCGAGAGCAAATACGGCAAGCCGATTTTGGATAGATTCTTGAAATTGGATACCTCAATAGACGAAGCGGCGCGGTGCTGCTTAGTGTCTATGGACTCTACCATCCGTAGTAATGCCAGTGTCGGCGCACCCGTGGAAATGCTGGTTTACCGTAAAGGCACGTTTAGTCTGGCAGAGTATTATTGCTTTGATGACGACAACGACTATATGTTACACCTGAGACGCAGCTGGGAAGCCAAACTGAAAGAAGCGATAGCAGAGTTACCGCATCTGGATAAAGGCTTGGTTAAACTGATGCGGGTTAATTTGTAGCCAAGCATTTGCGTGGGAGAGGCTTTAGCCTCGAAATCGGGGTTAAAACCCCTCCCACACCAGTCGTAGATCGGGTTGCGCTGCGCTAACCCTACCTACATATCTTGTTTGGATTACTCCCCCTCACTCCGTCAGGTTATTAAAAAACCACGTCTCAGCGATTTTTTCATGCAGCACATTAAACTCAGTTTGCAAACCATCCAGTGTTTTGTGCAGTTCCAAGGGCGTGGTTACCGTCATATCAACGGCTAACAGGTATTCTTCCAAGACATTAAGCTGTTGTACCAATGCCTCCGAATTAGGCAGTTTGCCAATACAGCAATGCGAAATTTCATGCAGGCAATGTTTGACCGAGCTGGGAAAATCGGGGTTTTTCAGTAAAAAGTTCAATACATCTTTGCCTTTAATATATTGCCGAACCTGTTTGCGATACATCAGCAGTGCACTCAATGATTTCAGTACATTAAGCCACAAAATACTTTCATATTCCCGCGTCAGGCTATTCCTGTCTTCTGCCAGTAACACCGTACCCGAATCCATGATGCGCGTGGTCATGTCGGCACGTTCAATGTTACGACCCAGACAGATAAAGCGGTAACTGTCATTGTGACTCATTGCCCCTGCCATAAAGCCGGTAAAGCGTTGGCAACCACGCATGATTTCCTGCAAAAACAGTAATCGTCCGCGCCGATTTGATAGCAGTTCGATATTATGGGTCGCGTATAAATACATTTCGTTGACTTGTTCCCATGCTTCATCCGGCATCAATTCACGCGTAATGCGGCTGTTTTCACGCGCAAAAGACAGTGAAGATAATAATGAGCTTGGATTTTCCACATCGACCAGCAAAAAACGAATGATATGTTGCTCGGTGGGTTTTTTGAGGCTTTTGTTAAATGCGTCTTCAACACCGCAAATAGTCAGTAAATTGCGCCAGCCGACTTCCGTGCCATAAGGTAAGTCGTAAATTAAATTCATGGTGACGCTGATTAAGCGAGCGGTATTTTCGGTGCGTTCCAATTGTCGCGCTAACCAATAAAGACGTTCAGCAGATCGTGATAACATAATTATTGCTCCGTATTGATAATCCAAGTGTCTTTACTGCCACCCCCTTGCGAGGAGTTGACTA
The DNA here is from genome assembly GCA_030693155.1 of Methylococcales bacterium. Taxonomy (GTDB): domain Bacteria; phylum Pseudomonadota; class Gammaproteobacteria; order Methylococcales; family Methylomonadaceae; genus UBA4132. Next base: position 11,805 of record JAUYBJ010000010.1, on the reverse strand, counting down.
CCAGTGAGCCTGCGCGTAAAGCAACCCGCGTCAGACCTCCCGCTGTTACAAAACTGTGTTCGCCTTGCAGAATAAAGGGGCGTAAATCAATATGACGTGGTTCAAGTTTGTCATTACACAGTGTCGGACAGGTAGACAGCGCAAGCGTTGGCTGAGCAATATAATTGCGCGGATGTTGTTGAATCAGTTTGTGAAATTCTTTGAGTTCTTTTTTGCTGGCGTGAGGGCCGATTAACATTCCATAACCACCCGATTCATTCGCGGGTTTTACCACCAGTTCAGCCAAATGTTCCAGTACATAATTGAGTTGTTCAGGTTCACTGCATAAATAAGTCGGCACGTTGGGCAGGATGGGTTCTTCATTCAAATAATAGCGAATCATCTCAGGTACATAGGCATAAATCACTTTATCATCGGCAACGCCCGCACCTGGTGCATTAGCTAATGCAACATTACCCGCTTTCCATGCCCGCATTAAGCCTTTTACACCTAACATGGAATCTTTATGAAATACTTCGGGGTCGAGAAATAAATCATCAATACGTCGATAAATTACATCGACTTTTTCCAGCCCCTTAATGGTGCGCATATACACGCAGTCATCGGCTTTTACCACTAAATCACAGCCTTCTACTAATTCTACGCCCATTTGTTGGGCAAGAAAGGCGTGTTCAAAATACGCGGAATTGTAAATTCCAGGTGTCAGAACGGCTATTTGAGGGGTGCTTTCAGGGCGTGGCGCGAGGGATAGCAGCATTTCCAATAACTTCATTGGATAGGCATCAACAGGCATGATATTAAGGTTTTGCAACAGCTCAGGAAACACTCGTTTGGTAATGACGCGATTGGCAATCATGTACGATACGCCAGACGGGACGCGCAGATTGTCTTCCAATACATACATCGTGCCATCACCCGCTCTGACCAAATCACTGCCGCAGATATTTGCCCAGCTGCCGAACTTCGGCTTCATCCCGATACATTCTTTACGAAAATTGCTGGAGCTGTGAATCAACTCGGCGGGCAATAAACCGTCTTTAATAATAGACTGTTCGTTATAAACATCATCAATAAAGCAGTTCAGGGCTTTCAGGCGTTGCTGCAAACCCGCTTCTATTTTTTTCCATTCCTGATGTTCAATGAGGCGGGGAATGATGTCAAACGGCCACGCGCGGTCGATATTGCCTTTGTCACTGTAGACGGTAAAGGTAATGCCCATTTCCAGAATGGCAGCATCGGCAGCATTACGACGACCTTTCAGTGCATCGCTATCCAGTGTTTGTAAATATTGTCCCAAGCTAGCACACAGAGCTCTGGCATTGCCTTGAGGGTCAAGCATTTCATCGTAAGCCTTATCAGCTTGGTAGTTATCCCAGAGTGAAGTTGTAGCCATAACCTTTACATCCTATTGTTCACTTAATGGTGCAGGCTTGTTTCAACATGGTGCAAAAACCCTTAGATTTTTTAACCATAAGCCCGATTCAGTTGTTATGTAAGATAAAGCAACATCAATGCCATAAATAGTATGACGAAATAAATTGTAGCTGAAAATGCCCGCTATGCTACTGCTGTCATTGTAATGGTTTTTTACCAAGGTTATGCAGCTGATTATGGTGCACCAATAATGTGCATAAAAATCCGTATGAACCACTATGGCGCGTAATAGGATTTAAAATAAAAAGCCAATCCCAGAAGATACGCGGTGTTGAGCTAATTGGCACACTCTATGCTTTGAGACTATTGAGTCTTTAACCCAAAGCCAGAGGCATTGTATGAAACTAATAACCGCTATTATTAAACCCTTTAAACTGGATGATGTCCGCGAGGCATTATCAGACATGGGGGTTTCTGGAATCACTATGACCGAAGTCAAAGGCTTCGGGCGTCAAAAAGGTCACACTGAGCTGTATCGAGGTGCTGAGTATGTAGTGGATTTTTTACCTAAAGCCAAAATTGAAGTTGCTGTACCCGATTTGCTGGTCGAGCAAGCCTTGCAGGCAATTGCTAAAGCAGCCAATACCGGCAAAATCGGCGACGGTAAAATTTTCGTTACTAATTTAGAGCAAGTTATTCGGATTCGTACTGGAGAAACTGGCGATGAAGCACTGTAATTTAACAGGAGGTCTTATGAAATCATTATTAAGTATTTTTGCGTTATCGGCGTTTGCAACCCACGCATTTGCTGATGCAGTTACACCCACCGTCAACAAAGGCGATACCACATGGGTCATGATAGCCACCGTTCTGGTTATTCTGATGGTCATTCCCGGTCTGGCGTTGTTTTATGGCGGCATGGTTCGCGTCAAAAATATGCTCTCAGTGTTGATGCAAATTTTTGTTATTTTCTCAATGGTCGCGATATTGTGGTCGCTCTATGGTTATAGTCTGGCATTCACCGAAGGCAATGCGTTCTTTGGCGGCTTCAGCAAGGCATTTCTCAAAGGTATCACGCCCGATTCAATGGCAGCGACTTTCAGCAAAGGCGTGTATATTCCTGAATACGCTTATGTAGCCTTCCAGTTGACTTTTGCTACTATCACCCCCGCGTTAATTATCGGTGCATTTGCCGAACGGGTTAAATTTTCCGCTATTTTATTATTTACCATCCTGTGGTTTACCTTTTCTTATTTACCAATGGCTCACATGGTTTGGTATTGGGCAGGCCCCGATGCGTATACCGATGCCAAAGCCGGTGAAGCGGCATTGGCAACCGCAGGCTTTTTGTTCCAAAAAGGCGCGTTGGATTTTGCAGGTGGCGCGGTAGTACATATTAACGCAGGTGTTGCTGGTTTAGTGGGCTGTTTATTAGTCGGCAAACGTATCGGCTACGGCAAAGAATACCTTACTCCGCACAGTGTCACCATGACGATGATTGGTGCTTCATTATTGTGGGTCGGCTGGTTCGGTTTCAACGTCGGCTCAAATCTGGAAGCCAATGGTCTTGCGGCATTAGTGTTCGTCAATACCTTATTAGCCGCCGCCGCAGCTACATTATCATGGATGGCAGCTGAATGGATTATTCGCGGTAAACCCAGTATGTTAGGCGCAGCTTCTGGTGCGATTGCAGGCTTGGTTGCTATTACGCCAGCGTGTGGCTGGGCTGGCCCTATGGGATCTATTTTACTGGGCTTGGTCTCAGGTGCGGCGTGTTTCTGGTCGGTCACTATCCTGAAAGCCAAACTGAAATATGATGATTCTTTAGATGCTTTCGGTGTTCACGGTATCGGCGGTATTATCGGCGCATTAGGTACAGCAGTGGTCGCAAGCCCAGCATTAGGCGGTACTGGTGTATGGGATTATGTCACCAATGCGGTTGCTGAATACAGCATGATGACACAAATGATCAGCCAATTATGGAGCGTTGTTATCGCTATCGTCTGGTCGGGTGCAGTATCATTTGCCGCTTTCAAACTGGTTGATGTACTGGTCGGATTGCGTGTTACTGAAGAAAACGAACGCCTCGGTCTGGATACCACCGAACACGGCGAAACAGCTTATAACCTTTAATCTCCCATAATCTCCAACTGAATGACTGCCAGTCCTTTTAAGGACTGGCAGTCACGTTTAAACACTCCCTTAATTCTTAGCCAAATAAGCCGTTGCCTCATAATGTTTAGGCAGTCGGCTTAATGTGGCTGTATAGGCTTTTTTAGCCGCTTCTTTATCTCCCAGCCACGCATTAGCCCGCGCCAGATAGACAAATGCTGACGTATCAGTCGGATAATGTTCGGTTAATGCTTCGGCGTGTTTTTTCATCGCCGACCAATCACGCGCCCCTTCTTCGGCAACAATCAACCGTAAATAAGCGGTGTATTGGTTGGGTGCGGACTCTAGCACTTGTTTGGAATACATTGCCGCTTCTTGCCAGCGTTGTTGAGCGAGCAATGGTAAGGTGATACCTAAGCCAGCATCAAGGGATTTAGCATTTTGTTCTAACGCGGCTTGGTAGTATTTAACGGATTCGTTGTATTCGCCTTGCAGATAGGTCAGCCAGCCTTTACGCAGTAACACTAATTGTGCATCTGTACCGCTGTCTGACACCGCATTTAATGCTGATAATGCGTCGGCATATTTTTTTCCCGCTTCTAAATTATAAGAGCTGGTCCACGCCGCTTCATTGTCTGCATCAGCCTAAGAAGAAGTAGCCAGTAAACATATCAACCGTATAAAAGCGTCTGCCTACCAGTCCGCCCAGTTGTAAATTACTGGGTTTAAAGACACTGTCAGGTGTCAGCCAATGGGTGTATTTAATCTCTGCGGCTTGGGTGGAGCTTAAGCCTTGGGCGCGGTCGGGGTTAGAGGTTTCAATAAAATACCCGCGCAACTGCAACCAGCCATCGCCCTCAAATAAACCTAAACCCACCGTGGGCGTGTATTGTTGAACGTGCAGCTTGTTCTGGTAATGACTGTAGGCATACCCGAAGTCGGCATAATATTTTTTGTCGTAGCTGGTAAAACTGGCTTGGGTCGCACCGACACTGACATCATCGGTATCATTGTTGGGATCGGTGTTATCAATGAAATGTCCATCGGCGCGTAGCGTGATTTTTCCCTTCAATGCGTCCACATAAAAATGCTTACGCCCAGACAAAAAAATAGGCATTTTGATCGAGTCTGGGCTGATTATTTTTAAAATTAAGTTCGGTATGGGTATAACCTACCGTCACGCCGCCTTCGTCCAAATAATCAGCCGAGACTATCGCACCTTCTTCATGCAGAGAGTCACGATACTGTGAATTGGCATACCCCAAATAAGTCCCCTGTACCGCTGTTTTTACTTTCCATGCTTCCTCTGCCTGTGCTGTCGTCAACGCCGTTGCACAGCACAGCAGTAGTAATCGTTGTTTCATTATGTTTGCAGCCTGTTTTGAGTAGAATTGAAAATACGCATTCATGTGTTTTAGTTAGCATTCGCGGCTATTGCCCATTCACGTTCGGGTACACCTGTATCACCTGTTTGAAAACCTCCTTCCAACACCATTTCCCAGCGTTGTGCGCCACTGGTTGCTAATAAATAAGTCAGTCCGTTATTGGCAACAATCGCCGTTTCGATGCTCATCACCTGTTTACCTAATAACTGAAATTCGCCTGACTGCCGCCACACGCGGGCGGCATCATCAAAACTGCGTGTATAGTGCGCGGTCATTTGTGTGGCATAAGGTGATAACAACGACATCAACCACTGCCAGCGACTGGGTAATAAGCGAGTCGGCGGACTGTCCTGCCACTGTTTCGCCTGTTCGGACGAAGGCGTACAACCTGCGGCTAACAGCCATAAATCAAAAAATACATCCGCAGCACCTTCGCGCCCATAGCAAGCAAATACCGCGTCACTTTCTTCACAGCAACAACGCACACCTGCCTCGGACACCAATAAAAACTGCCCCGCTAAATTGAGTTGCGGAGTCAGTTGCCATGATTGCCATTGCCCACCATTAGCGCGTACCCGATAATTGCGACCTAAACCGACGCGCAACGATAACGGACGCACTGCGCCATACCACGCGGCGGTGACGGTATCGTTTTGCTGTGGATTTGCCCACAGATGAAACACCGCGTTGCTGTTTTCAGCTTGCACTAACACCCCCATCAGGTGAAACGGGCGCGTTTCGGCTTCGGGGGTGGCGTAACGCAACACCGAAAAATGCAAATGCGGCTGTGGAGAACGCCCAGAATTGCCGCATTGCGCCAGTATTTGTCCAGCACTGACCCATTCGCCCAGCTGCACCGTGATACTGTGTTGGCGACAATGTGCCAGTAAAATGGTTGCACCGTCATACAAACGGATTAACACATAATTGCCCCAGTTTTCGCGTAAATTCACCTCGCCAATCGCATTATCAATCACCGTGTTTTGCAACTGCACCACCTGCCCGTAACACGGCGATACGATAGGCAAACCAAAGCAGAAAAAATCCTCTACCGCTACGCCGTTCCCCTGAAAACTCCGTCCATTTTCCGTGACAATAAAATCCAACGCATCACGCCAGATGCCACGGTTCGTATGTTCGCCATCACGTCCTTGCGATACTTGCCACGCACCCATAAACGGCGGTGTTAATCCCACACTGGCAGGATCGCCCAAACGGGTGCGGGCTAAGCGACCATCTTCCAAGGATTTTTCGGGGAGTTGGATGCGTGTACCGACCAAGGCGGGTTTTCCTGTGCGTTGTGCGCCATACAAACACAGCCACGTTGACAGTAAAAATGGCAGCGCGATTGGAGCTAAGCCCATCGGCACTAAGCATTGACTGATTGCCGCCGCCAATAATGCCGCTAACAGCGCGGACACCGTGCCTAATAACAAACCGCCGACACTCGGCACGACAAACAAACCGCCCGTTGCCATTGCCGCCAACATCGCATTAAAAATCCAGCTGGGCGCGGCATACATAGCGACATAGCCAGTTAATACGCTATGCCACGCAATACCTGCACAAAATCCCACTACCGCTAAAAAAGCCAAGGTACGCGAGGTGAGGAACAAGGTGATAAACAACACCCCGCCCAAGTAGGGATTGGGTTGAAAAAAGATACTCGCCACGCTGGTTAAAAAAGTGTCCAGCCAACTGGTGGATAAATGACTGGCATCGGCAATAGGTGCTAAACTGCCGTAACCCGTTGCCGCCAATTGTGCCAGCCACGCCGCCAGTACAAACGGCAAGCTCAACACAGGAAGCTGAGAAAATCGCCACATCACATTTGCCAAGCTATGGGTTATCAACGCCGCCAGCACACATACCGCTAGCAGCAACAGCAATAAAGACAGATTAATTTGATAATGCGCGGCTAGAAACAGCCCTGTTAATAGCCCGTTAAACACATAAACGGATGACAACTCCTCGGTGACGCGCAAACCGCGTGCGGTCAACAAGGTAATACTCGCGCCCAGCAAGCCGATAATGCCTAACTGCGGCGCGGCGAAAGTTGCCGCTATCAATACCATGCCCGCGCGAGTCGAGGGCATGAGCAACACCCACGCATAACCTTGGGCTAGGTGCTGACAAAAAGTGCGTATGGAAGGTTGAGTTATCATGGTTGTTCACATTTCCTGTTTCCACGCTGCGTGGAAACGAGTACAAAATTGAGTGCGCAGGAGTCCGATAGCGTTAGCTATTGGCTGAGATTCGCTAGAAAACAGCTAAAGCTGTTTTACTCCTGTCTTTGTATTTATAGTTCCCACGCGCCAGAGGCTGTGAAAGTATTATGAAAATAATCCACAAAACAAATTTTGAATTTTGTAAGTCATTGTTTTTATATAATGTGGGAGAGGCTTTAGCCTCGAATGCGAGGCTAAAGCCTCTCCCACATAAATACTTTCACAGTCTCTCCAGCGTGGGAACGATACAGTTGTCAAGAAAAATCAGGTTGCAAATCTATCGGCAAGTTTTCTGGCTCTTCCACATCATCCAGCGTTTCCGCGCGGCGCACTACATCCACCTGTCCGTTTTGTCGCACCATGACCACCGCAGGACGGAGCTGAATAAACTGCATCCATTGAGTATTGTTATAAGCACCGACCGGCCAGAAGGATAATAAATCGCCTGTTTTCAGCGGTGGCAAACTCACCGATTGACGCACTACATCAATGTTCATGCACAACGGGCCATATAACACCGTGTCTTCGGGGATCCCTTCCACAGGACGCGCAGGACGGACTTCGTGGTTATACCAAAACGCAGTGAATAAAATATTCACGCCTGCATCCAGCACCATTGCTCGCTGTCCTGTTGGCAGACGTTTATTCGCCACCACGCTGGAAATCAGCCATTCCGCCTCATCAACTACCGCGCGACCTGTTTCTAACACCAATTCGGGTAATGGTTTGCCGTTTTGTTCACGGTCTTTGAGTCCAATCGCCAACGCGCCGCAGATGGCTTCGGCGTATTGTTCAGCAGTCGGGGTAATTTGCTCAGGCGGTAAATACACGCCCTGCATGGCATTGCGCGAGGCAAAACCGCCGCCTATATCCAGCGTGGTAATCGTGCAATCAGTCGCCGCTTCAACATTGTTCATAAAATTAATCATGATGCCGACTTGCGCGGTGTAGGCACGCGGGTCAGTAATGAAAGTACCGATATGATTATGCAAACCTGTCAGTTTTAAATTCGGACTGGAGGCAATCCGCCGCGCCGCTTCCATTGCCTGCCCATTTTCTAAATTAAAACCAAAGCGTCCCCAGTTTTCCGCAAACCCTGTATCAAAATTCAAACGAATAGTGATAGGGAAATCCATAATGCCTAATTCGGCGGCGACTTCTTCCAATAATGCCAGTTCGTCTAAATGGTCAACATGAATCCGCGCGCCTTCGCTTACCGCTTTGGTTAATGCGCCGCGTGATTTATACGGGCCATTAAAAAAGATACGCGAGGCAGGCACACCCAAGCGGCGAGCTTTGTCGTATTCAAATTCGGACACCACTTCGGCATCACAGCCTTCTTGATGCAAAATGGCGGAGACTGCGTTGATATAATTGGTTTTATACGACCACGCTTGGCGCACTTTGGCATAGCGAGTGGTAAAAGCGCGGTTAATGCGGCGCACCGATTGGCGTAAATGTTCTTCGGATAACACAAACAGCGGTGAACCGTATTTTTCCACCAGTTCGGCAATCGACACGCCCGCAATTTCATCACGGAATTGCGCGTCACGCACTCCACCGAATTTATTCATGCCGCTGGAATTATGACGGACGATGACAGGGGCGACCCATGGATTTTTAGTAGTGATATTTTTCATGCGAATGCTCCTTCTGTGCGTAGCGTCTCGCCCCACACGGTTATATTTTCAAAATCGGCTAATGATACGATGGCTTCTTCGGCGTAGCGGATAAACAGCACGCCTGCGGGTGTCGGTGGAGTTGGCAGCAGTTTTTCACCCAATGCCAACCGTACTAATAATTCTGGTAAGTTACAGCCCACTCCTGCGGATAAATAAATCCATGCAGGAAAACGGGGATTAATTTCAATTAAATGCAGACCGCCTTGGGTGTCGCGCAACATTTCCAGCTCTAAACCGCCGCGCCATTTGGTAACGGCACAAAAGCGGTGTGCGGCGGCGAGCAGTTCTTCATCGTGAATGCTGATGCCCGCCCAGCCTTTGCCTTTATCAGTCAGTGCGCGTTTTTTTATCATCACCGCACCCGCTAAGCCGCCTTCTCCATCACCGACACCTGCCAGATTGATTTCTTCACCTGCAATCCAGCTTTGTGCCAATACGGGAACGCCCCATTCACCTGCAATACGGTGAAATGCCGCGACCGCTTCATCGGCGTTGTACGCCATTTTGGCATCGTAAAATAAGCCTTTCACCATCAGCGGATATTGCCAGTCTTCGGTTTTGCAGCTGTGAAAAAAGTTCGCCTGATAAATGGCTTGGGTTTTAGGTGATGCAACCCCGATTTCTTTCGCCAGTTCGGGTAAACGGTCTTTACTGCGCAAGGCGAGTTGATGGCTGTTCGGTACAAAAGTACGAATGCCCATACCCGATAAGGTCGGTGCGAGACGCGCAAAACTTTGCATTTCGGCATCTAAACACAGAATTAATACCTCAAATTTTTCCCGCTCATGTAATTCAATAATGCGTGCCAGTAACGCATCTTCACCATTGGACGGATACGGCAGTAAATAGCCTCTATCGACAAAACCACGGTGATATAACGCGGGGTCCAAGGCTTCATAACCCAAGCCGACTACGCGCATAGGGGTGGCTGATTCTTTTAAACAGCGTGCAATCGCCAAACCCGGACCGGGGTTATCTGCACGCGCATTCATACCTGTGACGGCTACGGTGATGCTCATTTTAAAAATCCTTGTAAACGGTGAATAAAATCCTGTACATCGCGTTTAATTTCCACGCTGCTGGCATCAAATTGTTCAAGTAATTGTTCAGTCAGTTGCTCAATATCATCTTGGTGTTGCGCTAAACGCAGGATAACTAAGCCTGTGTCATTGACGGAAAAGCTCTGCCCTGAAACAGGATCAAAAACGAAACCACTTTCGGATAATGCCAGTCTTTTTGTTGCTAACAGTATATTTTTCATTACCTTCCCCTTGTGTTGTTACGCAACCGTTGCGGTTGCTCATGGGTCATAAGATAACGGCGAATTGTGCAACAAATAAGGAAAGAAAAGGAATCTATCGGGGAATAAATGTGAACGTCAGTGTCAGATTAATCAGCAACTTGCAAAATAAATTCAATGGTGCTTACAATTAGAGCGTTGAACCATGAGTTCTCTGTGTAAGCAGTAGTCATTGTTATCTTGAGTAAAATGGTCTCAACATCTTGATAGTCAAAATAATACTGAGGAGAAAAACATGAAAAAATTAGCATCTGTAGTTGCAGGTTTATTACTGTGTTTGAGTACAACTGCGTTTACCGCAGAACATACCAGCACCACACAAGAACACACGGCTACCGCATTGGAACACGCTCATGCTGCGGTGGTACACGGTAAAGCAGGGCATCCGCCCGTGTTGGTCGAACACGCCAAATCGGCTTTAAATCACACGTTATCAGCAGCTTTATCAGCTAAAGGTGTACAGAAAACCCATTTGGATGCCGCCGCGGATTCACTGCAAAAATCCATTGATGAAGGCGAGTTAGGTCACGCTCCCGCAGCCACTAAAGCCGCCGAAGAAGCAGTAGGGCATCTTGATGCCTCAGGCAAGAAATAAATAAACGCCTTTCTTTTTGCGATTTTATTGCTTAAACAAAAACGCCCCATTATTGGGGCGTTTTTCGTGGTACGAGCGGCTTTTAGTGTTAATTGCCGATAATGGCAGAGCCTAATAACTTGGCCATAGTCGCGCCTTGTTGGGTATTAACGTAATCCAGTACCAGCGGCACGAATTGCTGAATTTGTTCGGGGGTCATGCCCAGTTGTTTAAACAGGCTGACGACGGTAATCAGGTTATTTATCGTTCCGCCTGAACCGCTTGCCAATTCTGCAACACTGCTGAGCATTTCTGGACTGAGGTTGCTTAACAAATTTTGCACATTGGGAATCGCTTGTTCTAATTGGGCGAATTCTCCCGCTTTCAGTTTGCTTTGCGCCATTTGTAACAATACACCCAGACCGCCTTGCGCCTGATCTTGCGTTACGCCTGCTCGCTGCATTAATACATCGGTCAATTGCGGTGCGGCTAGGGTTTGGTTGTTCTGTGGTGTTTGCAGCGGCGGCAGTTTGCTATGACCATGTAATAGGTCATTAATGGCTTTTTTGGTTTGCGGCGAAGCGGCGGCAGTTGCCGCTTTCATCATGTCCTGCCATTCGGAGGCGCGGGCATTGCTCAGTAAGGCAACGGATAATGCGAGGGTAAAGATAATTTTTTGCATGGTTGTCTCGATTTAGGTAACAAATCGGTCTCTGTTGATAGGCGATAAGGAGTGCAAAACTGGTTGTTTTTAGCTTGAGGTATGACTGGCAGTCATTCGTATCACAGCAACAGGTTCTGCACTCCTTGCGCTATTTACTCGGCGGGATGCAGCAAGCCTAACAGCATTTGTGCCTGTTCAGCGGCTTCATGTCCCATGTTCGTTAAATAACCGCCATCTTCTTGAGTCGTCAGACCTTTGTCATATAAACGTTTAACGGCGGCGACTATTTCAGGTGCGGCTTCGTGTTTGTGTACTTTAATGCCTGCTTGCGTGGTTTCTAAGTTGTAACGAACCAGCATATTCAGTTCATCGACAATATCTTGTGTATAGGGCATAGCAAATCCTCATGATTTATTGTTTCAATCCACACCCAACCTCATCCGTCGAGTGATACTCGCCGACGAATAGAGGTCAGCGAATAAGCTG
>JAUYBJ010000206.1 GCA_030693155.1 Methylococcales bacterium | reverse complement strand
TTATCAAACGTTTCTTCGGAACTTTTGGTAATTTCCACTGCCCGTTCTTGTAAGCGTTGAGTGGTTAATACTTGCGCGTTAGCGTCAGCGGCGATACGTTGTACCAGCTGTACCAGTTCCGCTGTGGTTTCTCGTGTTGCCCGCATTTCGTCACCCGCTTGTTGTGCGAGATCCGTTCCTTTAACAACCTGTCCAATCGCTTCGTTCATGGTGATAACGGTATCGGCTGTTTCCACCTGAATGTTGTTTACCAGCGCGGCGATTTTTGAGGTCGCTTCACGCGAGTTTTCCGCCAATCGTTGTACTTCGTTGGCAACAACCGCAAAGCCTCGACCTGCCTCACCCGCTGATGCGGCGTGCATAGAGGCGTTTAACGCGAGAATGTGGGTACGTTCAGCGATGTTGTTAATCAAGTTTACAACGCCGCCAATTTCTTGTGAACGCTCACCGAGTCGTTTAATCCGTTTTTCAGTTTCGCGGATGGTGTCACGAATGGTGGTGATACCTTGTACGGTGTCCAATACCGACTCTTGCGCTTTGTCGGTATTTTTAATGGCTTTTTCTGCCGCTTCGTTACAGGAAACTGCGAGTTGCGCAACCCCTAGCATCGCTGCTGATGCGTTGTTAAGCTCGATGTTGGATTGCTCTACCTCACGTTTTTCTTCTTGTGCCACCAAAATGACGCTGTCTGACTGGGTTTTTACTTGTTGCGATACGTTCGCAACATTACCCGCAAGCTGCACAACTCTGTTCAAAACTTTTGAGGTTTCGTCAGCCAGTACGTTTAACGCATCGGCAATCAGACCGGTTACGTCTTCCGATACAGGTACTTTAACAGTCAGGTCTTTTTGTGACAGTTTTGCCACCGCTTGCAGTAAGTTAATAATCGAGGTGTTTAAGGTTTCGTTTTCTTTTTGAATGTTGGCATTCACTAATTCGCGTTGGTCAACCATCATGTCGAACTGTCTACCCATCAAACCCAACTCGTCAAAGGTTTCTGGATTAACACGGATGGTATTGTCGCCCGCTGCCAGTTTTTGCATAACGCCTACCAAGTGTGTTACAGGTTTGGTAATACTGCGAATAATATAAATAGTAAATACAGAGCCGATTAACAATAAGGCGAATAGACCAAAAGAGATGTAAAGTTCGCGTTGTCGTAATGCTTTCGCTTTCTTATTCAACAGATTGTCCAATAACTGCATCCCTTTTTCGTTACGCTTGGAGTAACTGTCGATGGTTTTGGTATAAGTATCGAAGTAATTTCGAGCGGTATAAGTCAGTTGTGGCGCGTTTAATATTTCTTGTTGTGTCAATTTGATGGCGGTCAAGTAGTTGTCGCCCGCCTCTTTAGTCATACCCTCCATATCTTTTTTAATGATTGGGTCGATATTAAATACTTTTTCTACCGCACTTAATGCCGCTTTTCGTTGTGCAGTCGCAACATCAACCAAACCTGATATGCGTTGTAATTCAGCAGGCGAGGCCTGTTTTGCAACTAATGCCGCAGAACCTAAGGCGCGTAATTTACCAAGCGTTTCAGTCAGTGCAGGGTTAGCGTAGATGAATGCCTGAATCATAAAGTAGGTTTTAGCATCGGAGTCTAAAGTTAAGCCGAATTGGTCAGCCAGTTTGTCATTTAAACTCAGGTAGTCTTCGATGATATTGGTATGTTCTTGAAAACTTTGCGCGGCGGGGATTTCTGCTTTATCAACTTGAGTTTGCAGTTTACGCCAATGCTGGGTGATCTCATCCCAATTCTTGTTAATTACTTCATTGGGTATTGCTTTAATCATGGGGTCTAAGGTACTGACAACCTGATTGGCTTCTTTTTTAGCTGTCTCACGTTGTGCCATTGCCTGGGTGTCGCCACTTAACAGCCGTGCTGATAAACCACGATTTTTTTGCAGTAGTCGTACTAATTCTAATACGTTCTGTGTAGGCGGAATACCTTGGGTTTCTAATACCGCCGCGTTTATCGCTTTTTCGGTTTCAACCACATAAAAAGCGAATGGCAGTATTACTAACACGATAGCCAGTACGCCCAAAATAACGAACTTCTGCCAGAGCAGCATTCGGCTAAATATACTTATATTCTGTTTCATAGAGTATCCCTATTTTCAATGATGAGGTTTACCGAATAGTCTGAGCTTCTGTTGCGACAGGAGCGGGCTAAACGAGGTTATATAGATTGGGTTAAGCTAGGAAACCCAACGAAACTGTTGACTTGTCGGGGGCGTGTTGTTCGACCATTCGATAGGCTAATGGCACACAACTCACACCGACCTACACGCCATTTTGATACGCAAATAAATGTTCAAGTTTTAAAATTGGAATCGCTTGTTGAGACTCTGTGTCTTGAAAACAGCACCTGACATAGTTCGTCCATGAAGATAGTTCAGTAGGGAGTGGGCAGGCCTTTGTATCACTGACTTCACTGCGTCTTGGGGTAACATTCAGAGATAATGCAGCGTATTCAGGCAGTGCTGTTTTTTCAGTTCGGTAAGCGAAAATAGTCATAACGCTATGGTCGTTGCTTGCCACGTTTGTTTTGAGACCGAAGCGTTTGGCAAGATTCATCACGGGAATAATTTTGTTTTGCCAAACAAATACCTGTTGGCAATACGGCGGTGTTTTGGGTACTGTAATCAGTTCAGGATAATCGGGTAGCACATGAATAAGTTCAAATTCACCGACAGCGGCGGATAAGGTGTCAGTAATCGAAATAATCCAGGCAGGGACTGTCATAAGTTATCCATTAGTCATCGGAAAAAGTCGGGTTAGTGCGCTTGCGGAGCTGATGTACCTTATTTCTTCGCCATGGAGAGCTAATGCCAGTAGCGGTGATTTCGGGTTACGCATCGCTGTAGGTACTGGATGAATGCTAATCTGATTTCGCGCAAGGCTATCAATTTGTTCACACAGTAAACCATACAATGGCTTAACATTTTTCAGCAGAACAGCAATTCGATAACTGTCTGGGCAACGGTCAAGTAAGCTCAAGTCAGATGATAATGCGTATAAAGACCACACCTCATTACCTTGTTGCAGTTGACCTACTGCACCGATAGCATCAAGACAGGGAGTCATATCAACCGTTGGCTCTAAGGAATAAATATCGCTTTGTGGAATTAATAGTTGTAATCCTGCAAACGTCACATTGGCAAAATAGTCCGACGATTCGATAGCCTGTATTGGATTGACCGACATCAGACCGCTACCGCGCTGTGTTGTTTGTCTATCAGTGTCTGTATGTCGATTAACAGGTTGTCATCCTGTACAGGCTTAACCAGATAGAAGTCGATGCCCATTTCATCCGCCATTTGGCGATGCTTTTGTGTCGATCTCGATGTAATCATGATGATGGGCAGGTTTTTCAGCCTTTCTTGAGTGCGAATATGTGATGCTAATTCGAGACCGTTCATTCTGGGCATTTCAAGGTCGGTAACGACAACGGCGGGTTTATTGTGAGCCAGCCATTCTACTGCTTCAATACCATCGCGTGCTGTATGGACGCGGAAACCTGCATCAATCAGAATGTGTTCCAGAGCGCGGCGTTGGCTGAGTGAGTCATCGACAATTAATATTATTTGTTGGTTTGAGCGAGGCTCTGCGGTGTTTGTCGTGGCACTGTAGCTGCTTGTTTGCTTATAAACTGGCGCACGCAATAATTCAGGAATGTCGAGTACGGGGGTAACTGAACCATCACCTAAAATGGTTGCACCGACAAAACCATGAATTTTTTTCATGTAGTAGCCTAGATTCTTGATAACCACCTCGCGGCTATCGGTAATGGAGTCAACCAGTACCGCTGTCATTTTGCCGACGTTTTCTACCAATAAAACCGCCCCATGAGAACGTCTTTCTTTACGGCGATCCTGTACATGCAACAAGTCTTCGAGTTTGACGACTGGATAAATATCGCTACCTATCATTAAAATTTGTTCATGCCCGATGGTTTTTATTTCACCCGCGCCTGAATACAGAATTTGTGTCAGACCTTTGCTGGAGATGGCAACTTTGTAAGCACCCGCATTCGCCAGTAGCGCGTGTGAGCGGCTTAAGGGTAATGGGACGCGCAATTCAACCGTTAAACCCTGTCCGCGCACCGAATCCAGAGATAAACTGCCGCCTAAAGAGAGTGCCTGAAAATTAACCACATCCATACCCACACCGCGTCCTGAGGTTTGGGTTGATTGGGTACGAGTGGAAAAGTTAGGACGTAGAATCAAGCGTTTTAATTCGTCTTCAGTAACGGTATCGCCTGAGCGTACATCACCGCGTTGTTCGGCAGTATAACGAATTGCACCAAAGTCCAGACCGCGCCCATCATCACGACAACGGACTAAAATACTGTTGCCTTCGCGGTCAAATTCAATAGTGATTTGCCCGACAGGCGGTTTGCCCATGGCGATACGTTCTTCTTCGGATTCTAAACCGTGATCGACCGCATTGCGTAATAAGTGCATCAGCGGTTCGATTAAGGCACTGAGCGTGTCACCATCAATGAGCAGGTTTTCACCCAGCACCGTCAGTTCACCTTGTTTGCCTGTTAAGCGACAGGTTTGTCTGAGACCGCGTTGCAGACGCAGAGTGATAGACCCTACGGGTACGAAACGGGTCTGCATGACCGCTTCTTGCGTGTTAATGACCAGACGTTGTTGATATTCCAGAACTTCATTCATGGTTTCCAGTTCTTTTTTCATATCAACGCTGATTTCCCGCGCATCAACCGAGGCTTCAACCATGCGCCGACTGGCAGTGTGCAGTTCGTTGTATTGATCCATTTCCAAGGCATCAAAGTCTTTACCTGTATTGACTAATGATCGTCCTGACAAGTCTTTTAAATCAATCAGTTGTTCTAATTCCGCGCCCAATTGTTGCAACAGGGTGAATTGCGCTTCCATTACTTGCAGCTGATTTTTCAGGCGACGTTGCCGTTCGTAAATTTGACCGTTGAGAATGATACTTTCACTCGACAGTTTAAATAAATTCTCAATCTGGTCCGTCGGTACACGCACCATAGCGACTGGCGTAGCATCGGCATTCTCAGTCGGGGTTTCTTTTGGTGTGGGTGTTACGGGTTCATGCGTGGGTGTTTGGGCAACTTTCGCTTCAACAGGGGAGGGCTGTGGAACAGGGGTGTGCGGAACATCGGCATCGTCCTGAATGCCGTTTTTAGCTATTTGATTCGCCCAATCCAATACTTCCTGTAACACTTCTTGTGCATCTTGTGGCGGCTCACCCTGACCTAATAACGATTCACACATGGCTTCCAAACAGTCGGACGCATTGAGTAAAGTACCCATTAACGCCGCATTCGGCTGTTTACGCGCTTTAGCACACGCCATCAAAATATCTTCCATTTGATGGGTCAACACGGCTATGCCTTTAATGCCCACGGTATTGGCAGAGCCTTTAATGGTATGGGCGATACGCTGGGCAACGTCAATATCTTTTGAGCTGCCACCCGCGTGCAGTCGTTGTATGGCTTCGGAAAATTGCTGTGTGTAGGCGGGTAGTTCTTGTAGTAATAAATCTAGTAATTCTTTATTAACGTCATCGGGTAACGCGAGCGAGATATTGTCATCGGTGGCGACTTTTTCGCGGGTATCTTCCTCGGCGGATTCCTCATTTAAACCTGTTACCCGCATTTTTGGCAGTAAGGCGGCACTGGCTTCGGGGCTTAGGGGTTGAATCCAGTTTGACTGACTCATCTGCGCCAATAAGGGTTTGCCTGCCTCTTTTTTGCTGAACGTCAGTAAATACGCTTTGACTTGACTCACCCAATCTATGAGTAAATCACGGTTGTCGGCGGTAAAGCTGTCAATGTGTTGCAAATAGAGGGCAATATTGGCATTGACCTGTTGACAGACTTCGGAAAGTCCTGCAAAACCAATCATGGTTGACGCATTAGCGAGGCGATCCAATTCTTCACTTGCCTGTTGTAAATGTTCTTCGCGTGTAGCAATCGGCTCATCAAAAGACACTGCAAGAAAACGGTAATTCAGTAATCCTGCTTCGGTATCCAGTAATTCAACCAGTTCTTGTGCCATCGGTGACAGTGTTTCGGCAACGTCGTCATCATCGTTTTCGGTTACTGTGTCGGTTAAAACAGGTGCTTCATCTGAGATGTCAGCTTGACGCTCGGTTACCGCATTTTTGCTGCCTATTTCTTCCACCAGCAGGGTGGTGAAAGTGGCAAAATCTTCCTCGTCAAAGGGAATGTTTAACTCAGGATGGCGCAGAATGCTGATGATGTCATGAATAGCGTCCAGAGAGTTGTGCCGATAGGCATTGATGAGTGATAACCAGTTATCAAGCAACGAAGGCAGGTCGGTTTTGACGGTACTGGCGCGGCGTGATAATTCGTGCAGTGCATCTGTGATGAGCAGGCTCAGGCTGTATAAACAGGTATAACCTTCTGCATCCAGTTCATTGGCGAGTTGTTCAATAGTGGCAATAGAGTGGATATATGAGTTTTTTGTAGCGATTGACGAAGCGGGTTCATTATCAAGGCTGGTGTTATCAGTTATGATTATTTCAGATTCAGATTCAGATTCAGATTCAGATTCAGATTCAGATTCAGATTCGCTGCTATCGGTAACAACAGTCGGCTCATTATCAAGTTCGGCGTTATCAGATGCGCTACTGACTTCTGGTTCTGAATGGCTTGATAATGCCCAGTCATTAAGCGCGGATAATAATTCCATTTTTGCAGCGGCGAATTCATCCGCTGACACTTCACACAATGCCTCTTCTATCAATAAACACGCATCCTGCAAATCGGCATATTGTTCATGCTGTGCCGCTTGATCGGCAAGCGTTTTAATGGCTTGAATAGCGTCTTCAATAGAGCTTTCAGAGGATAGCGGTGCTATAAAAAGAGTATTGGCTGGCGTTTCGTGGGCAGTTTTAAATGCTTGTAATAATTGCAAACCGAGGACTAATGTTTCATTAGCGCAGTCTGTTACGACGGGTAACGAGTCTGGCTCGTTATCGCTGTCAGGGATTGAATCAGTCGGCTCATTATCCATTTCATCGCTATCAGACGGGGTACTGGATTCAGGTTTTTCGGTTGCTGGCGGTAACTTCGACCACTCGGTGAAGACCGAGTGCAGGTAGGCGTTGGCAACAGCAAATTCGTGCGGGGTTAATTCGTGCAGTGCATCTTCGGTTAAGAAACACGCATCTTGCAAATCATGGTCATGTGCATTGAGTGCGGCTTGGTCGCCCAGTTTGCTAATCGCCTGTATATAGATTTCAACAGGGCTGTCGGTATGTATAGCTAAAGTAGTATAATTTGATTATTTATATTGCAATGACCTACTCAATAGATTTCCGACAAAAAGTATTATTGATAAAAGAACAAGAAAAGCTGACAGTGATGGAAACGGCAGTGCGTTTTGGCATTGGCGTAGCC